>CAKUAK010000058.1 GCA_934636325.1 uncultured Eubacteriales bacterium | reverse complement strand
GGTGTTTAAAAGGAAGCGGCGGTATGGTATACTGATATATAACCATCCGTATGGGTATCCGTGCGGGCGGCTGAGATAAAAAATCACGCAAATGTGCGTCAAAGGAGCGGGGTAAGGAAATGCAGAGGGTCATAGTCACCATTGATGGCAAATCATATACGATAGTAGCCGACGAGGACGAAAATTACGTCGTCCGAAGCGCCGAGCTCGTCGACCGCAGCATCGCCGAGACCAAGTCGTCGGGCGGTAATCTGTCGTCGGTCGACAGCGCCGTTCTGGCCGCGCTCAACATCGCCGACATGTATTTCAAGGCGCAGAAATCGGCCGAGAACATGCGTGCCCAGATAAAGAGCTATGCCGAGGAGTGCGCTTCGCTTCGAAGCGAGATAATCAAGCTCAAGAAGAATAAAGAATAACAGAGGTAAAAAATGGCGCTTGAGGTAATGAGCCCGGCGGGCTCTTTTGAATCGGTGGTCGCCGCCGTGAGGGGCGGGGCCGACGCCGTATATTTCGGCGCGGGCGATTTCAACGCCCGAAGGAACGCCAAGAACCTGACCGATGAAGAGCTGGCCGAGGCGATGAAATACTGCCGCCTGCGCGGAGTAAAAACATATATAACGGTCAACACCCTTGTCACCGACCGCGAGCTTTCGCGGGCGCGGGAGCTGATCGAAAAGCTGACCGTCATGGGGGCCGACGCCATAATAGTCCAGGATCTGGGCATGGCCCGCCTTATAAAGGCCGTGTCGCCCCAGATGACGATGCACGGCTCGACCCAGATGACGGTCCACAATCTGGCCGGAGTGCTGGCCTGCGCCGACATGGGATTTTCCCGGGTCGTGCTCTCCCGGGAGCTGCCCCTTTCGGAGATAGAGTTCATCTGTAAGCGCAGCCCCATCGAGATAGAGATATTCTGCCACGGGGCGCTGTGCATGTGCTATTCGGGCCAGTGCTATCTTTCGGCGGCCATCGGCGGCCGCAGCGGCAACCGCGGCCTCTGCGCCCAGCCCTGCCGCATGATGTATTCCTACAGCGGCCAACAGCCGACATATCCCCTGAGCCTTAAGGACCTCAGCGTCGCCAAATATCTCCGGGATATCGAGGCGGCCGGGGTATCCTGCATCAAGATAGAGGGCCGCATGAAGCGCCCCGAGTACACGGCGCTGGTGACAAAGATATATAAGGACGCCGTTACCTACGGCAAGAATCCCTCGCCCGATGATCTTTACAAGCTGGAGACCCTTTTCTCCCGGGACGGCTTTACCGACGGCTATATCGCCGGGCGCAAGGGCAAGCATATGTTCGGGGTAAGAAGCGAGAGCGACGGCCGCGAGACAAGGGCCGTATACAAAGAGGCCCGCGAGATATACGAGAGCCAGCCCGAGCCGCCGGTCATCGGCGTCAGCTTCGATTTCGAGGCGCTGCCCGGCAGGCATATGACACTTAAAGCCGTCGACCGGGACGGCAATATCTATATGGCCGAGGGCCCTGTGCCCGAGCGGGCCGTCAACCGCCCCACCGTCCGCGAGGACGTCTCTTCGGCCCTGCACAAGACCGGCGGCACGGTCTTTTATCCCACCGACGTCAGGATCGACCTCGGCGAGGGCCTGCGCATCCCGGCGTCGGCCCTCAACGCCATGAGAAGGCAGTGTACCGAGGGCCTGGCCGCCGGAAGGCGGACGCCGCCCAAACGCATCACCTGCGACTGGCAGCCCGGCGTGCGCCGCTTCGGCTGGGAGGAAAAGCCGGGGTATATATACTCCTTCCGCACTCTTTCGCAGGTCAGCCCGGAGATACTTGACCTGAAGCCCGACTATATATATCTGCCCCTTCAGGAGATATCGGACAACGCCGAGGTCATCGGCAGCCTTATCCGCAAGGGGGTGCGCATCGCCGCCGTCCTGCCCCGCATCGCCTTTGACAGCGAGTGGGAGAAGCTGCTGGGACGCCTTAAAAAAGCCAAATCGGCCGGCGTGCGCGAGCTGGTCTGCACCAATATCGGCCAGCCGAGGCTGCTGCGCGAGCTGGGCTTTGGCCTGCGGGGCGATTTCGGCCTCAACATAATGAACTCGCAGAGCATCCGCGCCCTTAAAGAGATGGGGCTTGGGGCATGCACATTGTCCTTCGAGATGACCCTGCCCCAGATACGCGATCTTTCGTATACACTGCCGGCCGAGATGATCGTCTATGGCCGCCTGCCCCTTATGATAACCGAGAACTGCGTCCTGCGCCGCCTTGACGGGAGCGGATGTCCCTGCGACGGCGGGCCGGTGTATATCACCGACAAGACCGGCCGCAGCTTCCCGATATACAAGGAAGAGGGCTGCCGCAGCACACTTTATAATTCCGAGCCTCTCTATCTGGCCGACAAGCAGGGCGACCTGAAAAATATCGGCGTGCGGTGGCTGAGGCTCAACTTTACCACCGAGAACCCCCGCGAGTGCCTGCGCATGGCGCTGGCCTATATCGAGGGGGGCGGAGCCCAGCCCCAGAAGATGACAAGGGGCCTTTATTACAGGGGAGTACAGTAAATGGAAATAAAAATAAAGCTGCTCGAGCGGGGCGGCGCGAGGGGCAGGATGCCCACCCGCGGCACAGAAGAGGCCGCGGGGGCCGATCTCCACGCCTTTCTGCCCGAAGGGCCGCTGACACTCATGCCGGGGCAGCGCTGCGCCGTTCCGACCGGCGCGGCCGTCGAGCTCAGGCCGGGCACATGCGCCTTTGTCATGGCCAGAAGCGGCTTGGCCCTGCGGGAGGGCATAACCATGGCCAACGGCGTCGGCCTGATCGACAGCGATTACCGCGGCGAGCTCAAGGTCGCCCTTGTCAACACGGGGGACAGGCCCTTCGAGATAACCGACGGCATGCGTATAGCCCAGCTGGTCGTCATGCGGTACGAACAGGCCGACTTTGTCGAGACGGCCGGGGAGCTCAGCCGGAGCGCCCGCGGAGAGGGCGGCTTCGGCTCGACCGGCGTCGGGCCCGGAGAGCCCCGGAAATGATCCTGCTTTGAACAACGGTAATTGAGATATGATTATTTTAGCGTCACAGTCTCCCAGAAGACGGGAGATATTACAGCGCCTGACGGCCGATTTTATCGTCTGCCCTTCGGGGGCAAGCGAGGATATCGCGCCCTGCGCGCCCGATAGATATGTCACCGAGCTGGCCTCGCGAAAGGCCTCCGACGTCCTGACATCCCATCCCGGCGACACCGTCGTCGCCGCCGATACGATAGTCTGCCTTGACGGCAGGATACTCGGCAAGCCCCACGACGAGCAGGAGGCGCGGCGGTATCTGCGGGCCCTTTCGGGGCGAGAGCACGAGGTATATACCGGCGTCGCCGTCGCATACGGCGGCGAAATCCACACCCTGTGTGAAAAAACGTCGGTATTTTTCAGGAAGCTGACCGATGAGCTTATCGACCAATACATCGAAAGCCGCGAGCCGATGGATAAGGCCGGGGCATACGGAATACAGGGGATCGGAGGCCGGTTCGTCCGGCGGATCGAGGGGGATTTCTTCAATGTCATGGGGCTGCCCCTCTGCGCCCTTTCCTGCCTTTTTGAAAGTCTCGGGATAGATACGCGGGGTGGACGGTCGTGAAGATCTTCCGCTCAAAGCTGGCAATTTTCACGGCGGCGCTGGCCGCCTTCGGCCTGGCCCTCATGCTCTATTCGGGCTATACCGGAAAGCCGACCGCGGTGTCTCAAGCTCTGGGGACGGTCATCGTCCCGGTGCAGAAGAGCGTCACCGCCATGTTCGACGGCGTCAACGGCATATTCGGATATTTTTACCGGTATTCGGCCCTCGAGGAGGAGAATAAAAAGCTCCGCGAGCAGGTCGAGGAATACCGGAAGATGGAACAGCGCTATCTCAGCGCCATAAACGAAAATACACAGCTGCGCAAGCTGACCGGCCTTGTCGAGAAATATTCCGACTTCGATTTCGAGCTCTGCCAGGTGGCGTCGGTATCCCACGGCGTCGCCCAGGTCGGCATGGTCTTGAGCAAGGGCAGCGATTCGGGCATAGAGACCGGCGACGCCGTCATGACCCAGGGGGGCATGGTCGGCTTTGTCTCGACGGTGGGGCCCAATTACTGCGAGGTCGTCACCGTCCTCGACATATCCTTCAAGGCCGAGGCAAAAATAGCCCGGACAAAGGAGACAGTCATCGCCGAGGGCGACCTCGCGCTATTGTCCGACGGACGCCTCAAGCTGGCCTATCTGGCCAACGACGCCGACATAAAGAAGAACGATCTTGTAGAGACCTCGGGCTACGGCGGGGTATACCCCCAGGGGCTTATACTCGGCAGCGTCGAGGAGGTACGTCTCGATACCGGCGGCCTGACGTCATACGCTGTCGTCAAGCCGGCCGACGATATATCGACCCTGCGTTGGGTCTATGTTGTAAAGGACTTCCGGGTGGTGGAATAGATGAACTTTTCACTGTCGATAGATAGGCGTCACGCCCTGCGGCTGCTGCTCTATCTGACCGCCGTGACCGCCTTTTATGTCGTCTTTGCGGCCGTCGGCTCGGTCTGGGGCGGCGCGGCCGGGGCGATAAACGTCCTGCCCTTCCTGACGGCGGCCATCGCCTTTTATGATGGGCCCTATACCGGCGGGGCATTCGGCTTTTACGGCGGCATGCTGATGAGCCTTGCCTCGACGACGGTCGACGGGGCCGACGCCCTTATCCTCGGGCTGTTCGGCATTGTATGCGGAAGCCTGGGCGTCGTTTTCATGCGGCGGATACTGCCGTCGGTCATATACTGCGGCACGGTGCTGCTGGCCCTGCGGGGCGTTATCTCGGCCACCTATTACAGGCTGTTTTACGCCATACCCTTTACCCGCGTGCTGCTGTCCTATGTTGTTATAATACTTGTCTCCCTCGCCCCCGGGGCGGCGGGATATTTTGTCATACGCGCCATCCACGGGCGCTTTTCCGGAGAAGAAGATATATTATGAGCAAGAAACAGGTCGCCTTCCGCGTGGCCGTCCTGTCGCTGGTCATGTGCCTCATATCGGGCATCATAGGCCTGCGCATGGTCTGGCTCCAGCTGGTCAACGGCGAGAGCTACCGCGCCACGGCGTCGCGCCGGACGTCGGTGCAGTATACCGTAAAGGCCTCGCGCGGCGAGATACTCGACCGTGACGGCGCGCCGCTGGTCTCCAACGAGCTGAGCTACAGCGTCAGGTTCGATTATTACGACTGGGACAGAGAGAATCAGAACGAGGTCATACTCGAGACCTGCCGCATACTCGATCAGGGCGGGGTCGGCCACTATGATTCGCTGCCCCTGACCGGGACATACCCCTTTGAATACACATGCGAGAGCTTCGATTCGGGCGACGGAAAGAAGCTGCGCTCCTTTGCCGAAAAGACCCTCAAGCTGGAGGCCATGCCCGCGGCCGGAGAGCTTTTCGAGCTGATATGCGAAAAGTTCGGCATCGACGAAAGCCTCGATCTGGCCTCGAAAAGGACGATCGCCGGGGTGCGGTACGAGATGACCGTCCGCGAGTTTTCGGCCTATACCCCCTTTACGCTGGCCAGCGATGCCGACATCGACACGGTGGGGCATATAACACAGCTTTACCGCTCGCTGCCCGGCGTCTCGATAGAAGCCGACAGCACGCGAAAGTACGAGACAACGGCCGCCGCCCATATGCTCGGACGTGTCGGCATAATCTACGCCGAGGAATATCAGGAGCTCAAGAGCCAAGGCTACGGCCTCAATGCCGTTCTGGGCAAGGACGGTATGGAAAAGGCCCTTGAGAGCCGCCTGCGCGGCATCGACGGCCGCGAGACCCTCGTCACCGACATATCGGGTCAGGTGACCGACCGGTATATCTCTGAAGAGCCCCAGCCGGGCAGCAACTGTTATCTGACCATCGATCTTGGACTTCAGGAGGTGGCCGAGCAGGCGCTGGCCGAGACGATAGAGAATATCCGCGCCCGCGGTGCGGTCAGCGCCACCGGTGCGGGGGCCGACGCCGAGGGCGGCGCGGTCGTCGTCATCGACGTCCGCTCGGGCGAGATACTGGCCATGGCCAGCTATCCGACCTATAATCTGGCGACCTTCAGCGCCGACTATACCGCCCTCAGCACCGATAAGCTGACGCCGATGCTCAACCGCTGTATACAGGGGCTTTACCCGCCCGGCTCGACCTTCAAGATGGTCACCTCGGCCGCCGCGCTGGAGGAGGGGATAATAACCCCTTCGACAAAGATACGCGACCTTGGCATTTACCGGTATTACGAGGATTACCAGCCCCGCTGCTGGCTCTACCGCGACCGCGGCACGACCCACGGCCTTATCAACGTCAGCGAGGCGATAAAATATTCCTGCAACTATTTCTTCTATGAGGTCGGGCGTCAGATGGGCATCTACACCCTTGTCAGCTATGCCAATGCCTTCGGCCTCGGAAAGGTATCGGGCATAGAGCTTGCCGGAGAAAAGGCCGGCCAGGTGGCTTCGCCCGATACCGTCGAGGATTGGGAGGGCGGCCTTGTGCTCCAGGCCGCCATAGGCCAGTCGGCCCACCAGTTCACACCCCTTCAGCTGGCCAATTACGTCGCCACGATAGTCAACGGCGGCACACGTTATCGCCCCCATCTTCTCAAAAAGGTGACCGATTACAGCGGCGAGACGGTCGAAGAGGTCGTCGAGCCCGAGGTCCTCGATCAGCTCGAACTGGCCGATTCGACGGTGCGGGCCATAAAAGAGGGCATGCGCGGCGTCGTTACCGAGGACGGCACGGCCTCTTCGGTATTCCGCGGATATCCCATAGCGGTTGGCGGCAAGACCGGCTCGGCCCAGACAAGGAAGGGACGCTCGGCCCACGGCGTATTCGTCTCCTTCGCACCCTATGATTCGCCCGAGATCGCCGTCTGCGTCATCGGCGAGTATGCCGGAAGCGGCGGCAGCGTCGCCCCGGTTGTCGTCAGGATATACGACGAGTATTTCGGCCTGAACAAGACCGAAGGGCCCGACGGACAGGTCAGCGGGGGCACCGTGAATTAACAGCTTAAGATAGTTTTCCGGCCGGCGGCGCAGGATAGTTACTGTAATATGTGACTAATATATAAAAAATTTCTTTGGTCATTTTGGTTCTTGTGCATGGTGATGGCTTATTATATAATGTAGCTACAATGGATTTTAGCCCCGCTGTGCTGTTATAATCTGGAAGCCGCAGGGCGGCGGGAGGAAGTCATTTGGGACAGGTCATTTCGATAGTATCGGGCAAGGGCGGAACAGGCAAGACCTCTTTCTGCGCCGGTGTCGCCGTGGCGCTCTGCGCCCTCGGCGAAAAGGTGCTGGTCATCGACGCCGACAGCGGCCTTCGCAGCCTTGATATCGTCCTCGGCATGAGCGACCGCCTGCTCTTTTCCTATGCCGACGTAATAGAGGGCAGCTGTTCGCTTAAAGAGGCGGCCGTCAGGCATCCCATCGTCAAGAACCTCAGGGTGCTGACCGCACCGGCGGCGCTGTATGAGGATTACGACGGCTCGTGGGTGACAGAGGAGCAGATCTCGGCGCTGCTCGACCGCGCCCGGGCCCATTTCAGCTATATCCTGATCGACTGTCCCGCCGGCTTCGGGCGGGAGGTAATGTCCTTTGCCCGGCCCTCCGACCGGGTCGTCGTCGTTTCGACCCCCGACCATACCTCGATAAGGGGCGCGCAGCGCATCGGCCTGCTGGCCGCCGCCGGGGGACAGGCCGACGTAAGGCTGGTCGTCAATCGTGTCCGCGCCGGAATGATGGAAAAGGGAAATGCTGTCAATATCGACGCCGCCATGGACGGCGCGGGGCTGTCGCTGCTCGGCGTCGTGCCCGAGGATAAGGATGTCATATCCTGCGGCAACCTCGGCCGGGTGCTGGTGCTCTTTTCCCACGGCTATGCCCGCGTGGCCTATGCCAATATAGCCCGCCGCCTGCGCGGCAGCCGCGTCAGGCTCCTTGAGGGCGTCAGGCTGAGAAGATGATTTAACAATATAAAGGAAGAAGGGAAATAAAATGAATATCGCCATTTTAGCCCAGGACAGCAAGAAGGAGCTCATGATACAGTTCTGCATCGCCTATTGCGGTGTGCTGGCCAAACACAATATCTGCGCCACGGCCACGACAGGCAAGATGATTTCCGACGCCACCGGCATGAAGATCGACTGCCTTATGCCCGGCTCGACCGGCGGCGAAGAGCAGATAACCGCCCGCGTCGTATATAACCAGATCGACCTTGTTCTGCTTTTCCGCGACCCCATGATGAAGTATGACAGCGAATCGACCCTCAACAGCCTGCTTCGCAACTGCGATAAGAACAGTATCCCGATAGCCACCAATGTCGCCACGGCAGAGGTGCTCATACAGGGTCTGGCCCGCGGCGATCTGGCATGGCGCGAGATCGTCAATCCCCAGTGATACCGGGATAATTTATGCTTATATCATCCCCCTGACGCTTTGCGTCAGGGGGTGCTTTTTTTAGGCCCGCGCCGCAGTACAGGCATCCTGAAGT
>CAKUAK010000057.1 GCA_934636325.1 uncultured Eubacteriales bacterium | reverse complement strand
CCATACGGCCGGGCGATGCTCATATTCTATCCGCAGGCTGTATATATACCTATTCCCCCGGGTCCTCGACACGGCAGATGATCTTTGTCCGGGTGGTAAAGCAGACCTCTATGACAAAGCGGCTGCCGACACGGTCATAGAGCCTCGAAGCCGTAAGGGTCCCGCCGGCCTTCGTCCCCGCGTTGTTGGCCAGATATCCGACCGTCGCGCCGTTGGGGCCGACCACCCTTATGGCATCGTCGTCATAGGGATTGCTGGGCTCTTTTTCGCAGATAAAGCGGCTGCCGATGGTGAACACCGCCATTTCACGGGCATTTTTGAAGCCCGTCACAGTTACAAACAGACCGTCCAGCATGGGTATGACCTCCGACCGATTGATATATCTCGATTGTACATAATGCACATGGAAAATGCAACATAAAACCGATTGACAGCGCCGCCCGCCGTCGGGTATTCTTGATATATACAAAAACGGAGGTAGTTCACATATGAAAAAACGCGCTCTGCTCTGCCTGCTGGCGCTTATGCTCTGTCTGCCCGTGACGACAATGGCCGTCGACGCCAGCGAGGCCTATTCCAGCCCGGTCGACATCGCGGCCGACATGCTGATACAGCTCGACCGCGATTCCTTCAGCACGGCTTCCACCCTCGAGGACAAACACAGCGTGGCATACGAGGCGGCATATCTGCTGGCCGACGTCGGCGCTCTCGACGAGACCTCCTGGTCGGAGGTGCTTGTCAAGATAAACGAGCTGACCGGCGGCGAGCCCCTGCCCCTCGCCGAATATCTCTGCCAGAACGAGGCCATCCTCGACGATGTGAGGCTCATAGAGGCCGTCGCCTTCAGCGACATTGCCGATGACGCATGGTACGCCGATTATGTCAACACGGCCGCCTATCTCGGCCTTGTCAACGGCCGCGGAGATGGGCTGTTTGTGCCCGACGGCACGATGACCTATGCCGAGGCCGTCACCCTTGCCGCCCGCCTCGACGCCTTCCTCCACGAGCGCGACCTTGAGCTTGGCGAGGCCGACCCCCAGGGCAAGGTCTGGTATACCGTCTATGTCGACTACGCCCGCCGCCAGGGCCTGCCCTGCGATTACGAGGATTACAAGGCAGATATCACCCGCAGCGAGTTCGCTCATATCTTCGACGCCGTATATCGCAATGCGAAGGCCATGTATGACGAAGAGAATATCATTGCCATAAACGACGTGCCCGACGGCTCTATCCCCGATATGCCCATGACGGCCGAGCATGCACAGGATGTGTACGAGCTTTACCGCCTCGGCGTCCTCTCGGGCAGCGACGGGCAGCACAGCTTCCTGCCGGGCAGCAGTATAAAGCGCAGCGAGGTCTGCGCGATCGTATGCAGATTATTAGATATTGATAGGGTATCGTTTACCATGAATTAACTTCCGGTCGCGCAGACCGAGCGTCCCGCCGCAAGGAGGCTCTGCCGACCGCAGGCTATTAAAATCATGGGGCCCCCGCAAGATCACGAATCTTGTGGGGTGGTCTGCGCTATAGTGTGCAGGCTGCTTGGTATTGACCGAGTTTCTTTCTCCATGAATTAACCTTCCGGCCCGCGCGGATACACATGACCTGTAAACACCGAAAGCTCTCTGCCGGTATAGCAGAGAGCTTTCGTTTTGCTGTGATGGCTATGGGAAATGGGGTGTGAGCGCTAATCCTGCTTCATCAGCACCGGCAGGGCCTGCACATACTTGATGAAGGCATAGAGGTTCATGACCACGGCGATGACCGTCTCGACAATGACGACATACCTGAGCCAGGGCTGGGGCCAACCGGCGTTTTTGAAGAATGCCATGCTCTGCATTGCCGCGATGGCCGTTATGGCAAAGGGGAATGTGAAGGCGGCATAGCTGGGATAGAACTTCAGCTTGAGCAGCGAGGGGGTCTTGATGAGCACTATGACATAGAGCAGCGACGAGAGGGCCAGCATACCGGCGACCATCGCGGCCGACTTATTGGTCACCGACTGGATGTACCCGGCGATGCAGAGGGCCGTCGGCGCCGTATAGATGCAGAAGAGGGGCTGTGCCGGCTCTTTGACCGGTATCTTGACATATCTCATCGTGACCGGCACCAGCAGGCAGAGAAGGCTTATAAAGGCGAACCAGAAGGCGGCCTGTCCGATGGCCTGCCGGCCGAAGGCCGGGGCTGTTATCGAGGATGCGGCGATGCCGACATAGACGATGAAATAGCTGGCGAATACCCTTTCCAGCTTGAGGCCGACCATGTATTTAAGGGTGAACCAGACTATCAGCGCGGCATGGAGTATGACGGCGGCAAACCAGATGATCCGGGCCGCGCCGCCGATAAAGGGCTTGGCATAGCCTGCAAGAAGCATGGTGCCCATGGGGAAGGTGGCAAAGACCGAGGCGGCGATGGGGTCGGAGGTCAGGGCCTTTTTGACACCCTGAGAGCAGACGATCAGCTTGAGCACAAGGGCGATCCAGATGACCGACGACAGCGCGCCGCAGATATACCGCAGTGTATCGCCCGTTCCGGCAGAGCCGAATATGTTTGTAAATACTGCCTGGAGCAGATTGCCCAGGGCCGCAAGGCCGAGCATAACTCCGCAGGCCGGAAGAGGCAGAGCCTTCAAAAACTTTTTCATTAAGAATTACTCCTCGTCGATATTTTTGATGCCCAGCTCGCGGCAGATGATCTGGCCGACCTTCCATGCGCAGAGGCCGGTGAAGCGGATGCACTGCTCCTTATGCTCGCCCTTGCCCATATCGAACTCGCGGGTCAGGATGCGGCAGCAGATGGCGTTCTTGCCGTTATTGGCCTTGAACCAGTCGTGGAGCTCGTGGCTGAGCTGCATGCATTTGATGGAATCGGGGTTGGTGGGGCCGTTCTGCTCGGTGCGTCCGAATATCAGGCCGAGGGCCATGATGCCGCCGTTCAGAGCACCACACATACATCCCGATTTACCCGCGCCTACAGCCATGCCCGAGGCCATTGCTATAACCTGCTCGGGTACGTCGATGTCAAAATCGCGGCGGATGGTGTCCATAAGTGCCTCGCAGCAATAATAACCGTTACGGAAGCTGTCCTCGGCGTCCTTCTGGATCTTTTTCAGGCTTACCTCTTTTGCGCGTATCGTTGCGCCCATGATAGATCTCTCCTTCGTTTTTTATTGTCGATGCGCACGCATCGTTAATTTTAAAATAAATCGTGTAACGGAAATTGTCAATTTTTATTAATTATTGTTATATATCCTATTTGTTTAATAGGGAATGCAAATAATGTAAGTTCTTTCCTTCGCCCGGTATTGCAGGCAACGCTAAAACGATGTATAATATATTTTATGTGTAAATCGGGAATAAGGGAGAGTTCTGATGGAACTGAAAAAGAAGTTTATCGGCAGCCGCGAGTTCTATAAAATGGTGCTGATCGTCGCCGTGCCGATGATAATCCAGAACGGCATAACCAACTTTGTCAGCATGCTGGACAACATCATGGTCGGCCAGCTTGGGACAGAGTCGATGTCGGGCGTCGCCATCGCCAACCAGCTCATATTCGTTTTCAACCTGTGCATCTTCGGCGGCATATCGGGCGCCGGCATCTTCTGCGCCCAGTTCTTCGGCGCGAAGGATCATGAGGGTGTCAAGAACGCCTTCCGCTTCAAGCTGATCGTCTGCGCCGCCCTATGCGTCATATTCATAACGGCCTTTGTTTTCTGGGACGAACAGCTGATATCCTTCTATCTGCACCAGTCTGAATCGTCGGGCGACCTTGCCCTGACATTGGCCGAGGGACAGAAATACCTCAGGATAATGCTGCTGGGTCTTATCCCCTTTGCCATAAACAACGCCTATGCCGGTACTCTGCGCGAGACCGGCGAGACCATGGTGCCCATGCGGGCCGGCATCGCCGCCGTCGCCGTCAACTTCACCTTCAACTGGCTGCTCATCTTTGGCAATATGGGCTTCCCCAGGCTGGGGGTCGAGGGCGCGGCCATCGCCACCGTCATGTCGAGGTTCGTCGAGACCTTCATCATCGTCACATGGACCCACCGCCACACCGAAAGGAATGTCTTTGCCGTCGGGCTTTATAAGCATTTCTCGATCCCGGCGACCCTCAGCGCCCACATAATCCGCAAGGGCTGGCCGCTGCTGCTCAACGAGACCCTCTATTCCTTCGGCATGACCTTTATAACCCAGTGCTATTCGACCCGCGGCCTGTCGGCCATCGCGGCCTATAATATCTCGTCGACCCTCTCCAACCTCTTCAAGATCGTCCTTTACGCCAGCGGCAACTCGATAGCCATAATCGTCGGCAACCGCCTGGGCGCAGGCAAAATGAAGGAGGCAAGGGACGCCGACAACAAGCTGATCGCGGCGTCGGTCGGCCTCTGCGTCGTCATCGGCGGCCTGCTGCTGCTGGTCGCTCCGCTCTTCCCGGCCATATACAACACGACCGTCGACGTCAAGGAGCTGGCGACGATATTCCTGCGCATCTCGGCGGTGTTCCTGCCGGTGCAGGCCTTCACCCACGCCTGCTATTTCACCCTGCGCGCCGGGGGCAAGACCTTTATCACCTTCCTGTTCGACAGCGTCTTTATCTGGTGTATAATCCTGCCGCCCGCATTTATCACCTCGCGCTTCACGGCCATCAACGTCATATCCATATACGCCATGGTCCAGGCCCTCGAGCTGGTCAAGGCGGCCTTCGGCTTCGTCCTTGTCAAGCGCGGCGACTGGATGGCCAACATCGTCCTTCCCGACAGCGGGAAATAAAGCATCCCGGCATAAAAATGCCCCCTCTTCGAGACCGAAGAGGGGGGGTTCTTATACCACGGCGATAAGGGCAGCTTTGGCGCGGACAAAGGCATCGAGGGCGTCGAAGTCGACATGGGGACGGTAAAGGGCCTCTATCCTGTCATGCAGGGCGTGGGCGTCGGCTATCTCGCCGCAGGCGCGGTCAAGAAGGCTGTCTGACATGCGGCCCAGCAGCTTTGCCGTGCCCCTCAGCTGGCGCAGAGAGGGGGACGCGAGATAACTGTCGAGCCGTATGCGGCGGTAGGGGCGGCCGGTGAAATACCGCCTGCGGTCGGAGGTGACAAAGGCCAGCGACAGCTCTGGGATGATGAGATGCAGCAGCCTTTCGGTGTCGACGGCATCATAACAGGCATAGAGATCATGGCCGTTCCTGACCGCCGTGTCGAGCAGGACCTCGAGCATGACGCCCGAAAATCCGAAGCTGTCGTATATATCGTATATCCGCCCGGCGAGGGCACAGGCCGTCTCATAGAGCCGCATGTACCCATCGGGCGTGACGCCGTCGATAAAGCGCTTTCTGGCCTTGCCGACCCCGCCCTTTTTGGGTATCTCCCTTGCTGCGACACCTTTGGCGCGGCGGATCAGCTTTTCCTTCGGCATGTGGGGCGTCATTATGCCGCGGATATGCTCGTCGATAAGCGACGCCGAAGATATCAGGCGGTATGCCCGGGTATAGCAGTCCTTCGACTGGGCGTCCAGCAGGACGGCCGCGGGGTATTTATCCTTGAGCGCCGGTATGTCCTTATAGGCCGAAAGCGCGATATAGTCGCCGCGCATGCCGGGAAAGGACGGATCGCAGGTATGGGGCGCGGTGCCGTCGAGAAAGGCTGTGCCGCCATTCCGCAAAATGATGCCGTCCAGCGAGCCGGGGTCGGAGGAACAAAGTATCTCTTCCCTCTCGCCGGTCGGATCGGCAGCCGAGGCCAGCTTTTTTATGGCTGTGGCCTTGCCGCAGCCCGGCCCGCCCTTTATAAAGTATGTATCGCGCCCGAAATCCTCCCACGCGGCATCGCCGAAAAAAGAGACGAAGCCCCGCGCCGAGTTTGCGCCGAGGAAAAAGGCGCAGCGGTTGTTTTCCATAAATATCATCTGCCTCCCTGTGGGTGAAGTCATGACATTATATGCGTCCCCCGCGCCCGCGGTTAAGGAAAGGACCTATGGGGAGCAAATGCTACCCATAGGTCCTGAAAGAGGAAAAATGAGAAAAAGGTGTGGTGGCAAAACCATCATATAAGATGACAGGCGCAGAAATGACCCGGCGCACATTCTTTGAGAACAGGATCCTCGACGGTACATCTCTTTGTGGCCTGCGGGCAGCGCGTATGAAAACGGCAGCCCGATGGGACATTGGCAGCCGATGGGACCTCTCCCTTAAGCACGATACGCTCCCGCTGCTGCATACCGGACAAAATAGGAATTGCCGAAAGAAGCGCTCTGGTATACGGATGCTGTCCATGACTGAAAAGCTCTTCTGTATCTGCATACTCTATTATACGGCCGAGATACATGACCGCCACGCGATCCGAAATATGCTCTACAACATTGAGCGCATGAGATATGAACAGATATGTAAGGTCGTTATACTGTGATTTTAGATCCATCAGCAGATTGATTATCTGCGACTGTATAGACACGTCAAGGGCCGATACCGCTTCATCACAGACAAGAAATTCCGGCTGCAGGGCTATTGCCTTTGCAATGGCGATACGCTGGCGCTGCCCCCCAGAGAACTCATGGGGATAACGCTGGGCGTATACCGGGCTCAGGCCGACCTCCTGAAGCAGACGTCCTATCTCTTCACCGGCCTGTTCCGGCGACATACCCATCTGCACGGTCAGGACTTCTCCTATAAGACGTTTCACCGTCATGCGCGGATTGAGCGATGAATAGGGATCCTGAAAAACGATCTGGAAGCGGCGTCGAAGCTGCCGCATCTGCCGCGAATCGGCCTTCAGAAGGTCGGTCTCTCCATTATAGATTATCTGTCCGGCTGTAGGCTGATTGAGCCTCACTATAGCACGTCCTAAATCTTCTTATTCACAGCATTGTTATAAAAATGGGGGTCACATACAAAAAACCGGGGATCTCCGATGAAGACCAGATGATCACCGAGATATAAAGAATGACTTTCAAAAAGCTCAATATACCAGAGATATCT
>CAKUAK010000056.1 GCA_934636325.1 uncultured Eubacteriales bacterium | reverse complement strand
GGGCGACGTCGGTCTCGAAATAGATCGGCAGATTTTCGCTGTCGCCGCGGAACAGGGCGTATTGCTGGCTTATGAGGTTGGCGAACTTGTTGCTCTGGCATATGATCCCGACCGAACATCCGTGGGGCAGGGCAGAGATGCTGACGACCGTCTGGCGGCTGGGGGCGACGTCGACGGCTATTGGCCGTATGCCATAGGGCCGCAGGCTGTGCTCCAGCTGCTCGTAGTGGGTGACCGTTGTGAGGACAAGGTCATAATCGGTCAAAAACCGCGCCGGGTCATCGTCCATAATTATCGTGTCGATGAGAAAGACCGAGCTGGCTATGCCAGGGATATAATAGTTGAGCTGACGCTTGAATATGGCAAGCGATTCTGGGTTGCAGTCGACAAGGGCGACCCTTATCGACCGGCTCGAAGGCTTGCGGCGCATGAGGCTCATTTTGACCAGCATGGTTATTTCCTCAAGGGGCAGATTCCAGCTTTCCAGCTTGTCGAGGGTCTGGGATATCAGCTCAAGGGCAAGGCGGCGCTGTTCGCCGTCATACACGCTTTTATCATTATAAATATAGCTTCCGCTGCCCTGGATCATCTCGATCACATTGTTGTCCGAAAGCTCGCGATAGGCCTTCTGGACGGTGCCGCGCGCCACCTGGAGCCGCGATGCAAGCTCACGCTCGGTCGGCAGGCGGTCTCCGGGCTTGAGCGTGCCGTTTTTAATCTGTAAAATGACCTGCTCGACGATCTGGCGGTATATGGGGCTGCCGCTGTCTATTTTGATATCCAAAGGACTATCCCTCCAAAATTGGCATATGCCTATTGTATCATCTGACAGAGAATAAGGCAAGAATATGTGCAAAAAAACGAATTGGACCATTTTATGCCCGGATAATTGACGATTATGCCGATAATAGCTATAATAAGGCATATACCAATAAAAATATTTATATACCAATTGGACAGGAGAGAGCATTATGATCTATATCAACGGACATGACCTGACACTCGATCAGGTCATCATGGTCGCAAGACATGGCGAAAAGGCCGCACTTTCTGAAGAGGCAAAGCAGGCCGTCAATAAGGCCAGGGCATATGTCGATAAGAAGCTTTCCGAGCATGCCGTCATCTATGGCCTGACCACCGGCTTCGGAAAGTTCTCCGATACCTTTGTTCCCGAAGAGGAGACAGCCGCCCTTCAGCGCAATCTTATCATAAGCCATTCCTGCGGCATGGGAGAGCCGCTGCCCACAGAGGCAGTAAGGGCCGCCATGCTGCTTCGCTGCAATGCTCTTTCCAAGGGCAACTCCGGCATAAGGCTCTCGACCATCGAGACCATGCTCGAAATGCTCAACCGCGGCGTCCATCCCATCATTCCCGAAAAGGGTTCGCTTGGCGCAAGCGGCGATCTGGCGCCCCTTTCCCACATCGTTCTGGTCATGCTTGGCGAGGGCGAGGCCGAATATCAGGGGGTCCGCATGACCGGTAAAGAGGCCATGGAAAAGGCAGGCATCCCGACCATCGAGCTGGCCGCCAAAGAGGGCCTTGCCCTTATCAACGGCACACAGATAATGATGGGCGTTGCCTGCAATGTCGTATATGACGCCCTCGACCTTATGAAGACGGCTGATATTGCCGCCGCCATGACCTGCGAGGCCCAGCTGGGCATCAAAAAGGCCTTTGACCATAAGATCCACGACGTCAGGGGACATAAGGGACAGAAGGACGCCGCCCTCAACCTGCTCCAGATCCTCGAGGGCAGCCAGCTGGCCTTCGACCTCAACCCCGATAAGGTCCAGGATGCCTATGCCATCCGCTGCACGCCCCAGATCCACGGCGCCAGCCGCGATGCCATCGAGTATGTTTACGGCGTCATCTCCCGCGAGATAAATGCCGTTACCGATAACCCCATAATCTTCCCCGATGACGACGAGGTCATCTCGGGCGGCAACTTCCACGGCCAGCCCATCGCCCTTGCCATGGATTTCATCGGCATAGCCCTTTCCGAATATGCCAATGTTTCCGAGCGAAGGACAGAGCGTATGGTCAATCCGGCCCTGTCCAACGGCCTGCCCGCCTTCCTTACAAAGCACGGCGGAGTTCATTCCGGCTTCATGATCGCCCAGTATTCGGCGGCCTCGATGGTATCCGAGAATAAGGTCTATGCTCATCCGGCGTCGGTCGACTCGATACCCTCCTCGGCCAACCAGGAGGATCACGTCAGCATGGGCACGACGGCCGCAAGAAAGGCCGCGATGATACTCGACAACAGCCGCAAGGTCCTTGCCATCGAGCTCTTCGCCGCCGCGCAGGCCCTTTGGCTCAGGGGAGAGGATAAGCTGTCGCCTGCCACAAAGGCCGTCTACGACCATATCAGAGAAAAGGTCGCCCCCATCGAAGAGGATATCGTAATGCACTATCCGATGGTCGCCTGCGAAGAGATGGTCAAGGCACACGAAATTACAGCTGCCGCCGAGAAAATCTGCGGCCAGCTCAGATAAAACAATGATAAAATCAAGAACAGGAGAGTGGAAAAATGCTGTCTAACAAAGATATTGCCCAGGCTATGACGATAAAGCTCGACGCCGAGCTTCCCGAATATCCCAAAATAGTCGAAGGTGTCAGACGCGCACCCGACAGGGGATACAGGCTTACGCCCGAGCAGACCAAGCTGGCGCTCAAAAACGCCCTTCGCTATGTCCCTGAAGAGCTGCACGAGACCCTCGCACCCGAATTTCTTGAGGAGCTGCGCACACGCGGCCGTATCTATGCTTACCGTTATCGCCCCGAAGGCCGCATTTACGGCAAGGCGATCGACGAGTATAAGGGCAAGTGCACCGAGGGCAAGGCCTTCCAGGTCATGATCGACAATAACCTCGATTTTGACGTCGCCCTTTATCCCTATGAGCTTACGACATACGGCGAGACCGGCCAGGTCTGCCAGAACTGGCTCCAGTACCGCCTTATAAAGAAATATCTTGAAGAGCTGACATGTGACCAGACCCTTGTTGTCGAGTCGGGCCATCCTGTCGGACTTTTCCCCTCCCGTCCCGAATCCCCCAGGGTCATCGTCACCAACGCCCTTATGGTCGGCATGTTCGATAATATCGACGATTGGGAGATCGCCGAAGAGCTGGGCGTCGCCAACTATGGCCAGATGACGGCCGGCGGCTGGATGTATATCGGACCCCAGGGCATAGTTCACGGCACATTCAACACCATTCTTAACGCAGGCCGCAAGTTCCTCGGTATTGACGAGATGGGCGACCTCCGCGGTCATACCTTTGTTTCCTCCGGCCTTGGCGGAATGAGCGGCGCCCAGCCTAAGGCAGCCAATATTGCCAACGCCGTCGGCATCTTTGCCGAGGTCGATATGTCGAGGATCAAGACCCGCCACGATCAGGGGTGGGTCGACGTCGTAAAGACCGATCTCGCCGATGTTTTCGCAACGGCACAGGAGTACATAGATAAGAAGGAGACCATCTCGATCGCATATCACGGCAATATAGTTGATCTTCTTGAGTATGCAGACAAGCATAATTTCAAGATCGACCTTCTGTCAGACCAGACCTCCTGCCATAACGCCTATAACGGAGGATACTGCCCGGTCGGCATGACCTTTGAAGAGCGCACCGAGATGCTCCACAGCGACCGCGAGCAGTTCCACAGGCGTGTCGACGAAACCCTCCACCGTCACTTTGAGGTCATCAAAAGACTTACAGCCAAGGGAACATATTTCTTTGATTACGGAAATTCCTTCATGAAGGCCATTTACGACAGCGGCGTCATGGAAATATCCAAGAATGGCGTCGACGAGAAGGATGGCTTTATCTGGCCTTCCTACGTCGAGGATATCATGGGACCGATGCTCTTCGATTATGGCTACGGTCCCTTCCGCTGGGTCTGCCTGTCGGGCAAGCCCGAGGATCTGAGAAAGACAGATGAGGCTGCCATGAGCTGCATCGACCCCGAAAGACGCTTCCAGGACAGAGACAACTATATTTGGGTCAGAGACGCCGAGAAGAACCGTCTTGTCGTCGGCACGCAGGCCAGGATACTCTATCAGGACGCCGAGGGCAGGCGCAATATCGCCCTCAAGTTCAACGAGCTGGTCCGCAAGGGAATCATCGGTCCTGTTATGATCGGCCGTGACCACCACGACGTAAGCGGCACCGACTCACCCTTCCGCGAAACCTCCAACATAAAGGACGGCTCCAATGTAATGGCTGACATGGCCGTGCAGTGCTTTGCCGGCAACGCCGCCCGCGGCATGAGTATGTGTGCCCTGCATAACGGCGGAGGTGTCGGAATCGGAAAGGCCATCAACGGCGGCTTTGGCCTTGTTCTTGACGGCAGCAGCAGGATAGACGGCGTCATCCGTTCGGCCATGATGTGGGATGTCATGGGCGGCGTCGCAAGACGCAGCTGGGCAAGAAACGAGGCCTCTGTCGAGACTTCGGCCCTGTACAATAAGAATTACGGAGATATCGGCCACATCACGCTGCCCTATATCGCGGACGACGAATTGATAAACAGACTTGTGGAGGAGAAATAGAATGGCAAAGATAGTAGAGTGCGTCCCTAATATAAGCGAGGGCAGAAATACCGAGGTCATCGAGGCCGTTGTCGATCAGGTCAGAAACACCGCCGGTGTCACATTGCTTGATTACAGTTCCGACACCAGCCATAATAGGACGGTCATCACCTTCCTTGGCAGCCCTGAGGGCATAGAAGAGGCTGTCGTGGCTCTGACAAAGAAGGCTGTCGAGCTGATCGACCTTAACAAGCATCAGGGAGAGCACCCCCGTATGGGCGCTGTCGATGTTATTCCCTTTATCCCCGTCAAGGAAGTTACCGTCGATGAGTGCATCGAGATTTCCAAGCGTGTCGGCAAGCGTATCTGGGAAGAGGCTGGAATGCCCGTATTCCTCTACGAGGATTCGGCGTCCGCCCCCAACAGGGTCAACCTTGCCAAGATCCGCAAGGGTCAGTTTGAGGGTATGGCCGAAAAGGTCAAGGAGGAAGAATGGGAGCCCGATTTTGGAGGACGCACCATCCATCCGACGGCCGGTGTCGTTGCCGTTGGCGCGAGAATGCCCCTTGTCGCCTTCAACATCAATCTCAATACCCCCGATCTGTCGATAGCCTCCAAGATTGCCAAGATCATACGCAAGTCCAGCGGCGGCCTCGATTATGTAAAGGCGCTTGGCGTCATGCTTGAGGACAGAAATATTGCACAGGTCTCGATAAACATGACCAATTTCAACAAGACCCCGCTTTACAGGGTTCTTGAGCTTGTCAAGGCCGAGGCAAAACGCTGGGGCGTAAATGTCGTCGGAACAGAGATCATCGGACTCACCCCGATGAATGCTCTTATCGACTCGGCCGAGTATTATCTCCAGATCGAGAACTTCGACAGAGATAAGCAGGTCCTCGAGAACCATATCCTTTAAGGTGGCGCTATGCTGCTTATAAAGAACATCGGCACGCTCCAGACCCCTGTCGGCAGCTTTAAGCACGGGGGAGAGAAGCAGGCCGAGAATGTAAAGATCAAAAATGCCGCCATCCTTGTGGATGGCGGCCGGATAAAGGCCATTGCCGCGGACGGCAGACTGCCCGAGGGTGCCGAAGGGGCGGAGGAGGTCATCGACGCCGGCGGACGCCTTGTGACCCCCGGCCTGATAGACTGCCATACCCATATGGTGTTCGGCGGCTATCGTCAGGCCGAGATACCCCTCAAGCTGCGCGGCGCGGGATATCTTGATATCCTGCGTGCCGGCGGCGGCATCCTTGACACGGTCACAAAGACCCGCCAGGCCACAGAGCAGGAGCTCTATGAAAAGTCAATGGCTTTTCTTGACGAGATGCTGGCCCTCGGCGTTACGACGGTCGAATCGAAAAGCGGCTATGGCCTCGATAAGGACGACGAGCTCAAGCAGCTCCGTGTAAACAAACGCCTTGATGCCGATCATAAGATAGATATCGTATCGACCTTCCTCGGCGCCCACGCCATACCGCCCGAATATAAGGGCATGGCGAGCGAGTATATCGAGATGCTCTGCAGCGAGGTCCTGCCGGTGGTTGCCGAAGAGAAGCTGGCCGGTTTCTGCGACGTTTTCTGCGAGGACGAGGTCTTTGACGTCGAGCAGAGCCGCCGCATGCTGACGGCTGCCCAGCAGCTGGGTCTTAAGGCACGCATCCATGCCGACGAGATCGAAGAGATCGGCGGCGCGGTGCTGTCGGGCGAGATCGGCGCTGTATCGGCCGAGCATCTTATCGCCACGGGAGAAAAGGGCATGGCATCCATGGCAAAGGGCGGCGTTATCGCCGATCTGCTGCCGATGACCTCTTTTTATCTCAACAAGACCTTTGCTCCGGCCCGCCGGATGATAGAGCTTGGCATACCGGTTGCCATCGCATCTGATTTCAACCCCGGCTCCTGCCCCTCTCTTAATCTTCAGCTGGCAATGAGCATGGGATATATAAAATATCGCATGACGCCTGAAGAGGTCCTGTCGGCCGTTACCATAAACGCCGCATGCTCTGTCGGGCTGGAAAACGAGATAGGGACCCTTGAAGAGGGCAAGAAGGCCGACATCGTCATTTGGGACGCCCCCGATATGGAGATGCTGGTATATCGCTTCGGAAGCGATCTTGCCCGGACGGTCATCAAAAACGGAGAGGTGGTCAAATAATGAAGCTTGTTGAAATGACGGTAGATTCATATATCGACCTTGTCGCATCCGATTCTCCCGCGCCCGGCGGCGGAAGCGCCTCGGCCCTCTGCGGGGCCCAGGGAGCCGGACTGGTCACCATGGTGGCCGGGCTGACGGTCGGCAAGAAAAAGTACGCCGATCTTCAGGAGAAGTGCCAGGATGTTATAGAGAAGGGCATGCCCGCCGTATCGGGCCTCAAGGCCCAGATAGACCGCGATACCGACGCCTTTAATCTTGTTTCGGCTGCCTTTAAGATGCCGAAGGAGACAGACGAGGATAAAAAGCTGCGGTCTAAGGCCATTCAGGACGGCACGCTGGTCTCGACCGAAGTGCCCTTCGAGACAATGACTCTGGCTCTTGAAGCCCTTAAAAATGCCAACAGGCTGCTTGATGGTTTCAATACCAATGCCGCGAGCGATCTCGGTGTTGCCGCGCTGGAGCTTCTGGCCTGCGTAAAGGGCGCGTGGCTCAATGTTCTGATAAATATCGGAAGCCTTAAGGATAAGGAAAAGGCCGAAGAGTTCAGAACAAAGGGTCTTGCCGTCGTGCGTGAGGCCGAAGAGCTGTCAAACGGCATTTATGCTCGCATAGAAGAGATCATTGCGGGATAAAACCTGATAATATCAAAGCCGCCCTTTAGACAGACATGAAGGGCGGCTTTTTGAGGTGAGGCGAATATCAGATGCAGAAGGGCTTCGAGCCGGTATATACCGCCGATTCCCGGGCGCTTATACTCGGGACGTGGCCGTCGCCAAAATCGTTCGAGATGGGCTTTTACTACGGACATCCGCAGAACCGCTTTTGGCCGCTTATGGCAAGGCTCACGGGTCATCCGATCCCGGTGACCATCGAAGAGAAAAAGGCGATCATCACCGAAAATAACCTTGCCCTGTGGGATACCATCGAGAGCTGCGATATCATCGGTGCGTCGGATGCCTCGATACGCAATGTCGAGCCGAGGGATATCTGCCGTGTCATAGCCGAGACGAGGATAGAGGCCGTTTTCTGCAACGGCGCAAAAGCCTTTGAGGTATATATGAAGCATCAGTACCCCAAAACAGGCATTACCGCCGTCAGGCTGCCAAGTACCAGCCCGGCCAACGCCGCCTTCTCGCTCGATAGGTTAGAGGCCGAGTGGTCGGTGATAAAAAGGTATATAGGTTAATAAAAGGCGCGGCCACCGGCCGCGCCTTTATGTCTGTAAACTATGTTGAGCAGATATAAGATCTTTTGCTATTGCAGCTGGCGGCGAGCGTTGAAGAGCATCAGCTTGAGGCGGTTTTCCTGATTGACCTTGCTGGCGCTGGCATCATAGTCGATAGCCACAATGTTTATATCGGGGTTCTTTTCCTTTATGGGCTTCATCATGCCCTTGCCGCAGATGTGGTTGGGCAGGCAGCCGAAGGGCTGTGTGCAGACGATATTCTTGACCCCCGAGTGTGCAAGCTCGAGCATCTCGGCCGTCAGGAGCCATCCTTCGCCCATTTTTACGCCGGGGCTGATATACCCCCGCATGAGCTGGGGGACCTGCTCGAAGGGCGTCCAAGGCTCGAAAACGCCGTTTTTGATTATGAGTTCGTTTACATCCTGGCGCTTGCTGCAAAGGAACCGCCATGCAAACTGCCAGAGGGGATATGTCATTTTGCCCCGGCCGTACATCTGATAATCCATGAGTGAATTATATACCGTGTAAAGGCAGAAATCGACCAGGCCGGGAACGACGACCTGTGCCCCTTCGTCAAGAAGGAACTGTTCGAGATTGTTGTTGCCGAGGGGAGAGTATTTGACAAATATCTCGCCGACGACACCGACCTTTACGGCATTGCGCTTTTTCATGGGGATAGCCGAGAAATCCTCTATGATGGCGGCATAATTGCGTTTTATGGCGTCATAGTTGATCTTGCTGCCCTGGCTGAGCTCGCCGGCAAGATGCTCTGTCCAGCGCGCGACAAGGGCGTCGGCATCGCCGCGGTTTATCTCGAAGGGCTTTGTCTGGTTGCTCAGGCTCATCATCAGGTCGCCGTAAAGTATAGCATAGAGAAGGGCATGCATCATGGGGACGGTCATCTTGAAGCCGGGATGCTTCTCGATGCCCGACAGCCCGGCGGGGATGACCGGTACATACTCCAGTCCGGCCTTTTTAAGGGCCTTTCTGACAAGTGGGATATAATTCGATGCGCGGCAGCCTCCGCCGGTCTGGAAGAGTATCAGGGCACATTTGTGCGGGTCGTATTTTCCCGAGCGGAGGGTCTCTATAAACTGGCCGATGACAAGTATTGCCGGATAGCATGTGTCGTTGTGGGTATACTTGAGCCCTGTATCGACGACGGCTTGTCCGGCGGCGCTCATCAGCTGGAAATTATACCCGTAGGTCTTCATTACGCTGGCTATCAGCGTCAGATGCACCGGAAGCATGTTGGGCACGAGTATCGTGTAATCTTTTTTCATCTCCGGCGTGAACTTTATATAAGAATCGTCCTGCATCGTTTTCTCCTTTCTCCTCAAGCGCGCCGATAAGACTCCTGAGCCTTACTTTGACGGCACCGAGATTGGTGATCTCGTCGATCTTTATCTGGGTATAATGCTTGCCGCCCGATTCGAGTATCTCGCGAACCTCGTCGGTGGTGATGGCATCGACACCGCAGCCGAAGGATA
The DNA here is from genome assembly GCA_934636325.1 of uncultured Eubacteriales bacterium. GTDB lineage: Bacteria > Bacillota > Clostridia > Oscillospirales > Butyricicoccaceae > RGIG1902. Next base: position 17,018 of record CAKUAK010000056.1, on the reverse strand, counting down.
CCAGCTGGACCAGCTCGACGTCGTCATTTTTGCAGGCATATCCCGCCGCGCGGTAGAGACGGGAATGGAAGGTCCATTGGTCAAGGACCTTGACCGACTGCGGGTCGGCAAGGTGGCAGACGCTGTCCTCCGAGACGACGGCAAAGCCGAGGGTATTGGCCAGCTTGTCTATTCCGTGGCCGATCTCGGGATCGACATGATAGGGGCGTCCGGCAAGGATCATGATCCTCTTTCCGTGGGATCTGGCCCATGCGACCGCCTCTTCTCCGGCCTTTTTCAGGTCGGCCTTATAGCTTTCGTATGCGGCGAATCCATCCTTCGCCGCCTTTATCAGCCGGCGGCGGGTGATCGAGGGATCAAGCCGCTGAAGGGCGGGCAGCAGGGTCGCGGCAAGCGATTTGGGGTCATCAAGGCTGATATAGGGATGGAGGAACTTTATATCCTTGAGCTGCTCCATATTCCCGTTGAGCACCTCGCCGTAATAGGCAACGACGGGGCAGTTATAGTGGTTCTGGCCGGCATGCTCGTCGACATTGTATGTGGCGCAGGGGCAGAAGATGGCCGTAAAGCCCTGGTCAAGAAGCTGTTCGATATGTCCGTGCATGATTTTTGCCGGATAGCATATCGTGTCGGAGGGGATGGTGAACTGTCCCTTTTCGTACGTCGCCCTCGTTGAAAGGGGAGAGAAGCAGACCTCAAAGCCCAGCGAGGTAAAAAGGCCGTGCCACAGCGGGGCAAGCTCGAAGAAGGAAAGGGCCATCGGCATGCCTATCCGTCCGCGTTTTCCGCGGACAGGCTGAAGCGACTGGAACCAGCGGCGCTTCCATTCGTATATATTAGGCAGCTCTTCGGCGTCGAGTTTGCCTGCGCCGCGCTGACACTGGTTGCCCGAGATAAAGCGTTTGCCGTCGGCAAAGGTGTTGATGGTCAGGCGGCAGTGATTGGCACAGCCCTGACATACGGCCGAGGCCGACCTGTGGGTGAAAGCCTCCAGCTCGGATGAGCTGAGGAGGGTGGTGCTGTCGTGGCGCATGCTGATCAGCGCGGCGCCGTAGGCGCCCATGAGCCCGGCGATGACCGGACGGACGACATTTACCCCAAGCTCCTTTTCAAAGGCGCGCAGGACAGCGTCATTGCACAGCGTGCCGCCCTGAACGACGATATGCTGCCCGAGCTCGGAGGGGGAAGAGGCGCGGATGACCTTATATATGGCGTTTTTGACGACGCTTATCGAAAGGCCGGCAGAGATATTTTCGACCGATACGCCGTCCTTCTGCGACTGCTTGACCGACGAGTTCATAAAGACCGTGCAGCGAGAGCCGAGGTTGACCGGGGCATCGGCAAAAAGCCCCAGCTTTGCGAAATCGGCGACCTCATAGCCCATGGATTTTGCGAAGGTCTCGATGAAAGAGCCGCAGCCCGAGGAGCATGCCTCGTTGAGCATGATGCTGTCGATGGCTCCGTTGCGGATGCGGAAGCACTTTATATCCTGGCCGCCTATATCGAGAATGAAATCGACTTCGGGCTGGAAATGGCGCGCGGCGCGGAAGTGGGCTATCGTCTCGACGACGCCCTCGTCGACATGGAAGGCGTTTTTGATAAGCTCTTCGCCATAACCGGTGACGGCACTTCCGCATATCTCTATCCTGTCGCCGCAGAGACGGCGGATCTCCATCAGCTGCGGCCTGACGACGTCGATGGGGTTGCCCTGATTTGGGCTGTACCAGGAATAAAGGATCTCTTTGTCCTCTGATATAAGGACCAGCTTTGTCGTCGTGCTACCGCAGTCGATCCCGACCCAGGCCTTTCCCGAGTATGTCGATATATCGCGGCGGGGAATATCGGCCGAGGCATGACGCGCGGAGAACTCTGCATATTCGGTCTCATCGGCAAAAAGAGGCGGCAGCCTGTTGGCGTGGGTGTCCGCGCCTGAAGCGGCGTTTTCAAGATGGCCGACAAGGGTATCAAAATCGGTCAGCTGTGCGCCAGAGGAATACATGGCCGCGCCCATGGCGACGGCAAAACGGTCGTATTCCGGAAATACCGCGTTTTCTTCGGTAAGGTGCAGTGTCTCGACAAAGCGCCTGCGAAGCCCCTTGCAATAGTGCAGCGGGCCGCCGAGGAACATTACCTTGCCCTCGATGCGCCGGCCCTGCACAAGGCCGCTTATGACCTGATTGACGACCGCCTGATATATGCTGGCGGCCACATCGGATTTCTTTGCGCCCTGGTTGAGAAGCGGCTGTATGTCGGTCTTGGCAAAAACGCCGCAGCGGGAGGCAATGGGGTATATCTGTGTGGCTTCGAGGCTCTGGCGGTCCATTTCCTCAAGGCTCATGTCAAGCAGAACGGCCATCTGGTCGATAAAGGCGCCCGTGCCGCCGGCGCAGGAGCCGTTCATGCGCTGGTCGACACCGCCGCGGTAAAAGACGACCTTGGCGTCCTCTCCGCCAAGCTCGATTATCACGCTTGTATCGGGGGCTTTGCGGCTTATGAACTCGCTGGTGGCATAGACCTCCTGGACAAAATCTATTCCTGCGGCTTCGGCTATGCCGAGGCCGGCCGAGCCGGAGATAGCCGCGGTGAACGGGGCCTCGCGCAGCAGCGGTTCTATTTCACGAAGCATCTCGAGTGCCGTCTGACGCGCGCGGGAAAGATGCCGCTGATATTTGTCAGCTATAAGATGCCCATCCGCCATGAATACCAGCTTGGTGGTGGTGGAACCGATGTCAATACCCAAAGAACGGCTGCTTTGCTCCATTGTCTCTGTCCTTTCCTTTAACGCCGGACCCGAAAAATTACCGGCGCATGATATTGAGATCTCCGCACGGACGGCAACCGCCGGAGGGGAAGAGAAACGACGGGTTTTCCGTCGATATAATTAAAACTTTATTGTTTTTATGACGCTGCGTCAAGTTAAGTATTCGTTAGAAAATACACTCCGACCGGTAACGTCGGATAAATATGTAAGCAAACCTAAAAGTTAGAAAGCCAAAGTTTCCGAACAAGGATAATATACCGCCTAATAATGGTAATGTCAATAAACTATTTTTAAATTGAAAAACTTTTTTCGAATCTCCTCGACAAAAAACGCGGAATGTAAAACTCCCGGCCCTTTTTGAAGGCCGGGAGTGGGTTTGACAGGCTATGATTTGAGCTTCGTCCAGTAGTCGTTGTAAAGCTCAAGGGTCTCGGCGGGGAGATTTACAAATGTCTGGCATTTTTCAAGAATATCGCTTGAGGGGAAGAGGATGGGGTTGTTCTTTGTCTCTTCGTCAAGCTCGTTGTAGGCCTCAGCCGAGGGGGTGGCATAGCCTGTGACGTCCATGTTGCGCAGGGCGATGTCGGTTTCGCACATGAAATTGATAAAGGCTTCAGCGTTAGCCTTGTTGGCAGCCCCCTTGGGTATACACATTGCATCGACAAAGAAGTTGGTGCCCTCTTCGGGGATGCAGAAATCAAGGTCAGGGTTGGTGTCCATCATTGTCAGGGCGTCTCCGGCGTAATAGACGCCGATAGCGGCTTCACCGCCTTCAAGCTTGTCAAAGACCTGATCCATGACATAGCCCTGGAGGATGCCCTTCTGCTGGACAAGGAGCTGATATGCCTCGTCGAGCTGGGCCTTGTCGGTGGTGTTTACCGGATAGCCGAGATAGAAGAGGGCGGTGGCTACCGCGTCCCTCGAGTTATCGAACTGAAGGATCTGGCCGCTGTATTTTTCATCGAACAGCGTTGCCCAACTGGTCACAGGCTCCTGCACCATCTTTGTGTTATAGATGATGCCGACGACGCCCCATGTGTAGGGAACGGAATATTCCTGATCGGGGTCGAACTCGCGGTTGAGATACTGCGGGTCGATCTTCGAGAGATTGGGGACGTTGCTGTAATCGATCTTTTCAAGCATGCCCTCGTCGATCATTCTCGAGATCATATAGTCGGAGGGGATGATGACGTCATAATTGACGCCGCCCTGCTTGAGCACGGCATAGAGCTGTTCGTTTGTCTCGTATACCTTGTAGTTGACCTTGATGCCGGTCTCTTCTTCGAAATCATCAAAGATCGATTCGTCGATGTTTTCGCCCCAGTTATAGACATTTACGACCTCCTGGGAAGAGCTGCCGCCGCAGCCAGTCAGAAGAAGCGCCGCAGCCATCAGAGCTGCCAACAGAACAAGAGTTTTTTTCAATTTTTTATCTCCCTTCAAAATTAAGATAACATTTTTATATCCGAGAGACTATCGTCTCTTGGCTTCGGCCTTTTCCTGCTGCGCCTGACGTACATTGATTATGACCAGCAGCAGAAGTATCGTTACGAAAAGTATCGTCGAGATGGCGTTGATCTCGGGGCTGATGCGTTTTTTCGTCATGGCATATATGCGCATCGAAAGGGTCTCGACCGATCCGGCGGTAAAATAGCTTATGACGAAATCGTCGACCGAAAGGGTGAAGGCCATCAGAAGCCCGTTGACTATGCCGGGACGGATCTCGGGGATGATGACCTTTGTAAAGGCCTGCATCCATGTGCAGCCGAGGTCCTGCGCCGCCTCAAAGAGGTTTTTGTCCAGCTGGCGCAGCTTTGGCATGACCGACAATATGACATAGGGGATATTGAAGGTGACATGGGCTATCAGCAGCGTGCCGAAACCCAGCTCGAAGCCGAGATGCTTTCCGAGGAAAACGAACAGGATGCAGAGCGATACGCCGGTTATGATGTCGGCGTTGATGACCGGGATGTTGTTGACCTGAAGCACCAACTCGCGGGTGCGGCGGCGCATATTAAAAATACCGATCGACGCGAAGGTCCCGGCGATGGTGGCCAGTATGGCGGCCAGCACCGATACGAGAAGGGTCGTGTAAAGGGCCGAAAGTATCGAGCTGTTGTGGAACAGCTTGACATACCAGTCGAGGGTGAAGCCTGTCCAGACGCTGCGGCTCTTGGTGCTGTTGAAGGAGAAGACGATCAGCACGATTATCGGAGCGTAAAGAAAGAAGAACAGGAGGAAGGTCAGAAGGCGGCCGCCGAAGCTCTTATCTTTTTTCATAACATCACCGCCTGATCTTCGCCGTCGCCGAAGCGGTTCATTATCGCCATGCAGACCATGACGATGATCATCATGATAAGAGATATGGCCGAACCGAGGTGGGGATTATATGCCCCGCCGACGAACTGCATTTCTATAAGGTCGCCCAGCAGCATGGTCGTGCCGCCGCCCAGCAGCTTTGAAAGGATAAAGGTGCTGACCGAGGGGACAAAGACCATGGTTATTCCCGAAAGAACACCGGGAAGACTTAAGGGGAATATGACCTTGCGGAATACCGTCACCGAGTTCGCCCCGAGATCCTGTGCCGCCTCGATGGTGGCGCGGTCGATCTTGACGATGACCGAGTAGATAGGCATTATCATGAAGGGCAGATAGTTATATACCATGCCAAGCACGACTGCGCCCTGGGTGTTTATCATGTTGAAGTATTCGATGGGGACATAATTGGCCGGATCGGAGGAAAGGGCCATGCCGATCCTGTTGATCAGATCGAATACGCCGATGTCGCTCAGAAATGTATTGATCAGTCCGGTGTTTTCAAGGATCGACATCCATGCGTAGGTGCGCAGCAGGAAGTTGATCCACATGGGCAGCATGATGAGCATCATGGCGATGCGCTGGAATGTCGGGCTTTCCTTTGAAAGGGCATAGGATACGGGATAGCCTATTATAAGACATACCACCGTCGCCACCGCTGCCAGCATCAGCGAGCGGACAAAGACCATGGTATAGCTTCCCATCTGCGAGAAGTTTTCGAGGGTGAAGCCGCCCGCCTCATTGGTAAATGCGAAAAAAATGATCAGCAGGAGGGGAACGACGACAAAGACGGCCATCCATCCGACATAAGGGATGGCGGGAAGAGAGGCCAGCTTACGGTTTTTCATTGCCAGTGCGCCTCCCGTCAGGATTTGTGCATTATGTGGATGTCGTCGGGCGTGAGGACCAGCCCGAGGCGTTCTCCCACATGCGCTTCGTATATCGAATGTACCATCCAGGTGAAATGCTCGGTCTCGACCATTATCTCGTAATGGACGCCCATAAAGACGACCGATCTTACAATGCCGGTCATCTGGCCTTCTTCGGGGGAGACTATCTCGAAGTCCTCCGGCCTGACGACGACGTCGACATTCTCGTCGGGGGCGAAGCCGCCGTCAAGACAGTCGAACTGACGTCCGCAGAAGGATACCAGCCTGTCGCGGTGCATGACACCGTCGAGGATATTGCTCTCGCCGATAAAGTCGGCGACAAAGGCGTTCTTCGGTTCGTTATATATATCTACCGGGGTGCCGATCTGCTGGATACGTCCCTTGTTCATGACGACGATGGTGTCGCTCATGGTAAGGGCCTCCTCCTGATCGTGGGTGACATAGACAAAGGTGATGCCAACCTGCTGCTGTATGGCCTTGAGCTCGCGCTGCATGTCCTTTCTCAGCTTGAGGTCGAGGGCGCCCAGCGGCTCGTCGAGAAGCAGGACGCGGGGGTGGTTGACAAGGGCCCTTGCGATGGCGATCCTCTGCTGCTCGCCGCCCGAAAGAGAGGTAACAGCGCGCTGGCTGTAATCGGGAAGGTTGACCAGCTTGAGCATGCGCTCGACACGCTCTTTGATCTCGCTTTCCTTCACCTTGTTTATGCGCAGGCCGAAGGCCACGTTGTCATAAACATTCATATGGGTAAAGAGGGCATAGCGCTGGAATACCGTGTTGACCTGACGCTTATAGGCCGGCACATCATTGATGATTTTTTCATCAAAATAGACCACCCCTGCGCTCGGCGTTTCGAATCCGCCTATTATACGCAGCGTAGTGGTCTTGCCGCAGCCCGAAGGCCCAAGCAAGGTTACAAATTCCTTGTCCCTTACATATAGATTTATATTATCGAGGACGACTTTGCCTCCATAATCCTTGTGAATGTTTTCCAAATTTATCAATTTTTCAGACATTATCTGACCCCCCAACTATGGTACTGTATATATAACAGCAATAATATACATAAAAAGACTTGAAATGTCAATGCTTTTCGGCAAAAGGCCGCAAAAAATCCAACAAAATCGAAAAGAAAAATGAAAAATCTCTGAAATGCTTTGAAATACTCGGTTTTTCTTTAAAAATCTCCTTTGCCGTTTTTGATGAAATCGGCAAAGGGCACGTTTTTCACTTTAAACTCGCACCCCTTGAGATATTCAAGGCGGCCGGCGTCGGTGGTAAATGAAAATATCAGCCTGTAAGAGTAAAGGGCCTGATATTTGAAGGGCAGGCCGCGGTTGTCGCGGTTGGTGCCGTATTTTGTATCACCGGCAAGGGGATGACCGATGTGGGCCATCTGGGCGCGTATCTGGTGGGTGCGCCCGGTGTGGAGCAGACATTCGACAAGGGACATGCCCTTGCCGGAGGATATGACGCGATAATCGGTTATGGCCGTAAGGGCATCGGGGGCGGGCTTGTCATAGACATAGACACGCTTTTCTTTTTTGTCGCGGCGAATGAAGCTCTTTATCGTTCCTTTCGGCGGACGGGGGACGCCGTGGACCAGGCATAGGTAATATTTTGATATCTCATGGTCGCGGATCTTTTCGTTGAGGATCCGAAGGGCCTCGGCGGTTTTTGCGGCGATGACTATGCCGCCGGTATTGCGGTCGATACGGTTGCACAGTGAAGGTGTAAAGCTGTTTTCCTTCTCGGGGTCCCATTCACCCTTTGAGAAAAGATAGGCCTGTATGCGGCCTATGAGGGTGTCGGCGCTGCCCGATTCATCCTCGTGTACGACGACGCCCGGCTTTTTGTCGACAAGCAGTATGTTTTCATCCTCGTATACGATGTCGATATCGGCCTTGACCGTCTTATAGGCCGTGCTCTCGTCGGGCCGGCCGAAAAACTCGTCGTTTATATAGAGCGACAGAATGTCTCCCTGCACCAGCTTCTGGCCGGCCTCGCATCGCTTGCCATTGAGTTTTATGCGTTTGAGGCGCAGATATTTATGCATGAGCGAGCCGGGGAGAAGGGGAACGGCCTTTGCAAGGTATTTGTCGAGCCGCTGTCCGGCATCGTTTTTATTTATGGTAAACTCTTTCATCGTGATGCTCCAGGTCTTTTTAAGGTCATTTTAGCATATGTGTCATATAAAATAAAGTCCGCGGCGCCTAAAAAAAGAAAATGCGGCATCCCGGGCTTTTGCCATTTGACATTTTGCCTCTTATACTATATTCTAATAAAAGGGTTTGAATATGCCCACAGAGGGCGTCTTTTGCCGAAGAAAACCCTTGACAAAGCCGGCACACATTTGTATAATGCTATTTGTATTATTATGTTGGGGTAAAGGCGTATGGTAATAAGTCTCGGAGAGGTGATGGCCTCTCGTGAGCAGCGGCTCGATTTTGATTATGATATCGACCTTTCTTCCGAAGTGATCGGCGGAGAGCGTCCGTTCCCTGAGCCGGTAAGGGCCGTCGGAAGCGTCGAGACGAAAAGCGGGATCACCCGTCTCACCGCGAGGATAGAGGCCCATGTGGTCACCGCCTGTGCAAGATGCCTGACGCCTGTCGAATACGACAAGGATGTCGATGTGTCGCTTATCCTGACCCGCAGCGTCGATAACGACGAGATGGACGATATAATTTATGTAGAGTCGGACGAGGTCGATCTGGATGATCTGCTCGTGCCCGAGCTGATACTCGATATGGACATTGCCGTCCTTTGCTCGGAGGACTGCAAGGGTCTTTGTCCGAAATGCGGAAAGAACCTCAACGAAGGCGACTGCGGATGCGACCGAAGGGTCATTGATCCCAGATTGGCCAAGCTCCAGGAGCTTTTGAAGCAGTGATTAATTTTTAATCATAATAACGTTTAAGATATAGTGAGGAGGCGAAAAACATGGCAGTACCTAAGGGTAAAGTATCCAGACAGAGGAGAGACAAGAGGCGCAGCTCCCATTGGAAGCTCGATCTTCCCAATGTTTCCAAGTGCCCCAAATGCGGTGAACCCGTTCTTTCACACAGGGCTTGCAAGGCCTGCGGCACATACCGCGGACGTCAGGTCGTAACAGTAGCCGAGGCAAACTAAGATCTTGTTTTATTAAAGTAGAGAAGAGGGTCGCTCCCGCTTCTCTATTTTGCTTTATGGGCGGGAAACCGCCTTGCGGAGAAATGAAGTAAAATATGCGCCATGCCGGCGCATAAGTGGAAAGGGCACACGCCCTTTGAAAGTAAGAAAGGATTGGTTTACCATGAGCAGACCGGTCATAGCGATCGTAGGGCGTCCCAACGTGGGAAAATCGCTGCTTTTCAACAGGCTGGCCGACCGCAGGAATGCCGCGATAGTCGAGGACACCCCCGGCGTCACGCGCGACAGGATATATGCAAAGGCCGAATGGCGCGGACGCAGCTTTGATATAATAGACACCGGCGGTATAGAGCCGCGAACCGACGACGAGATACTGCGCTTCATGCGCGAGCAGGCCTATATCGCCATAAGCAACGCCGACGTCGTCATACTTGTGACCGACGTCAAGACCGGCGTTACGGCGGCCGACGCCGACGTGGCGGCCATGCTTCAGCGCTCGAAGAAGCCGGTCGTGCTGTGCGTCAACAAGCTGGATACGCCGGGCGATCCTCCGGCAGATTTTTACGAGTTCTATAATCTCGGCATGGGAGATCCTGTCGGCATTTCGGCCATGCACGGATACGGCACAGGTGATCTTCTTGACAAATGCTTCGAGTATTTCCCGCCCGAAACAGAGGATGAGAATGAGGACGACGGCATGATAAAGGTCGCCATAATCGGCAAGCCTAACGCCGGCAAGAGCTCTCTTGTCAATCGCGTCACCGGAGAGCAGAGGGTCATCGTCAGCAATGTTCCCGGCACGACCCGCGACGCCATAGACAGCGTCGTCACAAGGGGAGAGGACAGCTTCCTCTTTATAGATACTGCCGGAATACGCAAGCAGTCGAAGGTCAATGAGGCCATAGAGCGCTTCTCGGTCATGCGCGCCATGATGGCCATAGAGCGTGCCGACGTCTGCCTTCTGATGATCGACGCCGTCGACGGCGTCACAGAGCAGGACACCAAGATAGCCGGTATGGCTCACGACAGCGGTAAAGCCGTTATAATCGTCATAAACAAGTGGGACCTTATCGAAAAAGAGACCTCTACCCAGGCCGAGTTTGAAAAGAAGGTCCGCACCCAGCTGGCATATATGACCTATGCGCCGGTCATGTTCATTTCGGCGATGACCGGACAGCGCGTCGAAAATATATTCGACAAGATAAAAGAGGTCTATGCTGCCAACTGCTTCCGCGCAACGACCGGAATGCTCAACACCATTCTGGCCGACGCCACGGCGAGGGTGCAGCCACCCACCGATAAGGGCAAGCGCCTCAAGGTGTTCTATATGACCCAGGTAGGCATAAAGCCGCCTACATTCGTCTGCTTTTGCAACGACGCCAAGCTGTTCCACTATTCATATCTGCGTTATCTTGAAAACAGGCTGCGCGACGTATATGACTTCACCGGAACGCCGATAAAGATGATCGTGCGTCAGCGCGGGGAAAAGGAGTAGCGTTTATGTATGGCGATAAAGCTTGGGCGTGGGTGCTGACGGCCGTTATAGGATATCTTCTCGGCTCGTTCAGCGGCTCGATAACGGTATCACGGTTTTTTTATAAGGATGATATACGTCATTTTGGAAGCGGCAATGCCGGAATGACCAATGTTCTTCGGACCTACGGAAAGGGCAAGGCGGCACTGACCCTGGCTATTGATTTTGCCAAGACCATAATAGCCATATCGGTCGGCCGCTGGCTGATCGGCGGATACGCTGTCGGCATTGCCGGGGCGGCCGTTACGATAGGCCATGCTTACCCGATATATTACGGCTTCAAGGGCGGCAAGGCTGCCGCGTGCTCGGCGGCCTGCATAATGATGATGGACCCGCGGGTCTTTGCCGTCGCGGCGGCGATATTCTTCGGCGTTTTCTTTGCCTGCAAGATCGTGTCGGTCGCAAGCCTTTCGGTGGCGGCGACCCTTCCGCTCAGCGTCTGTTTTTTCTTCAGGGACAGCCTGTCGAGTCCTGTAACAAAAAGTTATCTGATCTTTTCTGTATATATTTTTGTCTTTGTCACATATCTGCACCGCGGCAATATAAAGCGGCTTCTGAATGGGACTGAAAACACTTTTTCCAAGAAAGGCAAGGGAGATAGAAAATGAATATATCGGTCATCGGCTGCGGCGGATGGGGTCTCGCGGTCAGCACACTGCTCGACGGCAACGGCCATAATGTTAAGATCTGGTGCTATCTTGAGGATGAATACCGCCTTCTGCGCGAGCGGCATGGCAACGAAAAGTTGCTGCCCGGCATAAAGCTGCCCGACAGCATATCCTTCACGATGGATATGTTCTGCGCTTCCGAAAGCGATATCGTCGTTGTCGCCGTGCCTTCCTTCGCCGTCTATTCAACGGCTGTAAAGCTGCGCGAATATATAAAGCCGGATGCCGTCGTTGTTCTGCTTTCAAAGGGTTTTGATAAAACGAATGGATACTGCCTGCTCTCCCAGAGCCTTGAAAAGGCCCTTGACGGACGGGGCAGGATAGTTGCGCTGACCGGTCCTTCCCATGCCGAAGAGGTCTCGCGCAGGATGCCGACGGCCGTTGTGGCGGCGTCGGGCGACCTTGAGGCCGCGGGAATAGTCCAGCGCGCCTTTATGAATAATTTCTTCAGGGTGTATACACATTCCGATATAGTCGGCGCAGAGTTGGGCGGCGCCATGAAGAATATCATGGCTCTTGCCGTCGGCATAAGCGACGGCGCGGGCTACGGCGACAACACAAAGGCAATGCTTATGACAAGAGGTATTGCCGAAATGTCGCGCTTCGGCCAGCATCTCGGCGGTGAGCGCGAGACCTTTGCCGGTCTTTCGGGTGTCGGCGACCTTATAGTCACCTGCATTTCCCGCCATTCGCGAAACAGACGCGCCGGTCTTATGATAGGCGAAGGAACAGAGCCGCAGCAGGCAATCAAAAATGTCGGCGCGGTCGTCGAGGGGTATTTTGCCACCGAGGCCGTTCATTTCCTCGCAAAGGACAGCGGGATAGAGCTTCCGATATCAGAGGCCATGTACGAGCTCCTGTTTGAAGGCGGCAGGCTGGATGATCTTGTGACCAAGCTGTTCGCCAGAGAGGGCAAAGCCGAGTTCTGGGACGTAGCAAACGGAAAATAAAATAATTAACGCCGTGCGATCGTAAAAAGATCGCACGGCGTTTTCTTTTTATGGATAGAAATAACCCCGGCTGCAAGGCACAGCCGGGATCGACGCAAAACCATAATAATGCTTATGCCAAAAGGCAGGAGCAAGAGAGGTTATATAGCTCTTGTAACCTTACCCGAGCGCAGGCAGCGAGTACAAACATTGATGTGTGTGGGAGTGCCGTTGACGATAGCCTTTACTCGTCTTACGTTGGGCTTCCAGGTTCTGTTTGTTCTCCTGTGGGAGTGGGACAGCTTGATGCCGAATGTTACGCCTTTTCCACAGATATCACACTTTGCCATTTCCTCTGCACCTCCTTATTAGTAGTTACACAACACAAATATATTATCACATAGATCCCCATAAAGCAAGAGAAAAATCCAAATATTTTGGTTGCCTGAAAAGAGGGTTTTTATTGCCCTCTGCCGGAAAATATTATATAATACTTTGTAACGATAAATCAACAGAAATTTTCATTTTTGCGGAAAGGCGGGTCTGCTGTGGCTGCAACAAAATATACGGTCATGATGCACGAGTTGCTTAAAGAGTTCAAATTCGATGTTGTATACGGCCCTGACGGGTATCTTGAACGGACGATAGCCAATACGAGCGTCAATCGCCCCGGCCTTCAGCTGACCGGTTTTTACGAGGGCTTCGACAACAGCCGTATACAGGTGCTGGGGAAAATGGAGCATTTTTATCTCAGCCATTTCAACGAATACGAACAGGAGCAGAAGTTCGACGAGCTCTTTTCCCATAACATACCCCTCCTTATCCTGTCGCAGGACAGCGAGATACTGCCGCAGTGCATCGAAAGCGCAAAAAAGTTCAGCGTACCTGTCTTTAAATCGGAAGATCACGCCTCCGACATTTTGGCGGCGCTGACGGCGTCGCTCAACGTCCATCTCGGCCAGAGGATAACGATGCACGGCGTTCTTGTCGAGGTCTACGGCGAGGGCATACTGCTTCTTGGGGACAGCGGCGTCGGAAAGAGCGAAACGGCGATAGAGCTTTTGAAGCGCGGTCACCGTCTTGTGGCCGATGACGCCGTCGATATAAAGCGGGTCTCGGCAAAGAGCCTTGTCGGCTCGGCGCCAGAGCTCATCAGGTATTTTATGGAGCTGCGCGGCATCGGCATCGTCGATGTCAGACGTCTTTTCGGCATGGGTGCCGTCAAGCCGACCGAGAAGGTCGATCTTATAATCAACCTTGAAAAATGGGAAGAAAATAAGAATTACGACCGCATGGGCATCGACGAGAAGTATACGAAGATCCTCGACATCAATATCCCGTCGCTGGATATCCCGGTCAAGCCGGGGCGCAACCTGGCCGTTATAATAGAGGTCGCCGCCATGAACAACCGCCACAAAAAGATGGGGCACAACGCCGGCAAAGAGCTTTCGGAAAAGATATACAGCAGCATGGTGGCAAATCAGTAAAGGCAATAGCCCGCGGGGGCTTCTCCGCGGGCTTTTCATATATCGCATGGCATGACCTATTGACAAACGGCCGTTTCGGCTGTAATATATTCCCGAACTTAACACACGGGGGTGCTGGCGAAAAGCCGGCTGAGAGCAGGATGGTTCCTGAAACCCTAAAACCTGATCCGGATAATGCCGGCGTAGGAAGCGTTTTGATGAAGGCTTTGCCGCGGGTTTGTCCCGCGGCTTTTGTTTTTACCGGGATTTAATGGTTTGGTCGTTTTCAAATGTGTTAGGGGAAAGGAAATATCAATGACAGCACAGAAAAAACAGATCAGGATGCTGGCCGAGGGCGCGCTGGTCGTCGCCATGTCGATCGTCCTGAGCTACATCGAGATCCCCATCGGACTTCAGTACGGCGGCTCCATCGACTTCGTTATGATCCCCATCATCATCTATTCGGTCAGATGGGGCGCGGGCTGCGGCCTGCTTTCCGGCCTTGTGTTTGGAACGCTCAAGTTCTTCCTTGCCGGCGGCGTCGCCGTCAACTGGCAGTCGATGCTGCTCGACTATTCGCTGGCCTATATGATGATCGGTCTGGCCGGTCTTATCAAGAATCAGCCCGCGAAGCTCTGGCTTTCGGCGCTGATCGGCTGCTTTGGCCGTTTTGTCATTCATTATATAAGCGGCGTCACCATCTATGCCGAATATATGCCCGATGTCTTTGTCGGCATGAAGATGTCCTCGCCCTGGTTCTATTCGCTTCTTTACAACGGACTTTACATGCTGCCCAGCACGGTCATTGCCGTTATCTGCTGCGCCATCCTTGCAAAGAGCCTTAAAAAGTACATCGAGGCCGCCGATATCAAATAGCCCCCGGAATAAAAACATCACCTCCGCTATAAGGTTGTAGCGGAGGTTTTTTATATGAACGATATCTGCCGGATATTCGATATGGGGTATAAAGAGGTCGTCGATCTGGGAAGCGGCGCGCGGCTGGGATATATCGGAGACGTCGAGATCGACGTGCGCGACGGCCGCGTCGTGTCGGCCGTAATACCCGGAAAGCTCCGGTTTTTCGGCCTTTTCGGCCGCGAGGACGACCGGGTCATCCCATGGGACAGCATAGAAAAGATAGGCGAGGACATAATACTCGTCAGACTAAGAAAAAAACCGTAGCCCGGGCAGAGATTTCTGCGTATTTTTGGAAGAAACCTGTTGCATGACGAAAGAAAGTATGATATCATATTTAAGCTAATGTTTGGGGAATACCCCGATTACACACATCGCGGAACTCACGGGCAGGTGTCGCTTATCGCGGCCGCCGGTGCGAATGATCGCGGTGGAGGAAAAACCAGAGGAGGACACAAAAATGTCAGTAATTTCTATGAAGCAGCTGCTGGAGGCCGGCGTACACTTCGGCCATCAGACAAGAAGATGGAATCCTAAGATGGCTGAGTACATCTTTATGGAGAGAAACGGTATCTATATCATCGACCTCCAGAAGACGGTAAAGAAGCTGGAAGAGGCTTATTTCTTCGTTCGTGATACAGCTGCCGAAGGCGGCACGATCCTGTTCGTCGGCACAAAGAAGCAGGCACAGGACGCCGTTAAGGAAGAGGCCGAAAGGGTCGGCATGTACTATGTAAACGCTCGTTGGCTGGGCGGCATGCTGACAAACTTCAAGACGATGCGCCAGAGGATCGAACGCCTCAACCAGCTCAACAGGATGAGCGAGGACGGCACATTCGACCTGCTTCCCAAGAAGGAAGTCGTTAAGCTCAAGCTCGAAATAGAGAAGCTCGAAAAGTATCTCGGCGGCGTTAAGGACATGAAGAAGCTGCCCTCGGCTCTGTTTGTCGTCGACCTCCGCAAGGAGAAGAACGCTATCGCCGAGGCCAAGAAGCTGGGTATCCCCGTTGTCGCTATCGTTGATACAAACTGCGATCCTGACGAGGCTGATTATGTCATCCCCGGCAACGACGACGCTATCCGCGCTATCAAGCTGATCGCACAGGCCATGGCCAACGCCGTTATCGAAGGCCGTCAGGGTGAGCAGCTGTCTGTCAGCGACGAGACAGTAGAGGCTTCGCAGCAGACAGAAGAGGCCGCTGTTGACACAACTCCCCGCGCACCCCAGAAGAGGGAGTCCAAGACAGCTGAAGAGATCGCAAAGAACTAACAGCTTTTAAATACAATTTAATTCGAATTGGAGGAATTATCATGGCTTTTACAGCTAAAGATGTACAGAAGCTCCGTGAGCAGACAGGCGCCGGCATGATGGATTGTAAGAAGGCTCTTACATCCGCTGACGGTGATTTCGAAAAGGCGATAGAGTACCTCCGTGAAAAGGGCCTTGCGGCCGCTGCTAAGAAGGCCGGCAGGATCGCTGCCGAGGGCGCTGTTTACGCATATGTTTGCCCCGAGTGCGGCATCGGCGCTGTCGTCGAGGTCAACTCCGAGACAGACTTCGTCGCCAAGAACGAAGAGTTCAAGAAGTTCTGCGCCGACATCTGCAATGTCGTTATCAAGGATAACCCCGCCGATATGGAAGCTCTTGCCGAGTGCAAGTATCCCGGCTCTGATCTGACAGTCAAGGGCATGCAGCAGGAGAAGGTCCTCACCATCGGTGAAAACATCCAGCTCAGAAGGTTCGAGAGGTATGATGCTTCGACCACCAATGTCGCTTACATCCACATGGGCGGCAAGATCGGCGTTCTGGTCGGCATGGAAGTTTCCGAGAATATCAAGGACAACGAGGCTATCAAGGAGCTCGGTAAGGATATCTGCATGCAGATCGCCGCTATGCGTCCTCAGTACCTCAATAAGGACTGCGTTCCCGCCGAAGTCCTCGACAAGGAGAAGGAGATCCTCATGGCCCAGACGGTCAACGAGGGTAAGCCCGCTGCTGTTGCCGAGAAGATCGTAAACGGCAGGATCAACAAGTTCTTCGAGGAGAACTGCCTTGTCAATCAGGCTTTCGTTAAGGAGAACAAGCTGTCTGTTGAAAAGTATGCCGATAAGGTCGCTTCTCAGCTCGGTGGCACAGTCAAGATCGTAAAGTTCACACGCTTCGAAAAGGGCGAAGGCCTTGAGAAGAGGGAAGACAACTTCGCTGAAGAAGTTGCAAAGATGACGAAGTAAGCTGGATATCAGCTTGTGTCGGGGCCCGGAACGGTTATGCCGTTCCGGGCCTTTTTTGTATTCGTGTTTATATGACAAACCAGCCTGGCCGGGGTGACGGTCAGGCGGGTTTTAAATTATGCCGGGCAAGTATTTGCCGAAGCCCTCTATTTCCGCAAGGGCTGAAATGGCCTTGCCG
>CAKUAK010000055.1 GCA_934636325.1 uncultured Eubacteriales bacterium | reverse complement strand
GGGCATTGCACTAAAAAAATGATAAACATTTTGATAAACTAAGTAAAAGAGCTGTCAGGGAAGCGCTCCCCAACGGGCAAGCCCGTTGGGAACGCCACTCGGCTGCCGGGAAATATCCCCCACGCGGATTCTGCCGCGCGCCGGAAGTCCGGCGTTCCGATTTGCCCGGACATGAGCCGGGCAAATCTATTTAATTCCCGGGGCCCCCGCAAAATCAAAGATTTTGGGGGGAACGCTTTATCATTATCATTCCGGCGTGGACGCCGCGGCTCTGGCCCAGGCGGCGGTGGGACCAGAAGAGCTTTTCGTCGCCGCAGCAGGGGCAGTAATTGGATATATCTATATTATAGGGCTGCACGCCGAGGCGTATGAGCGACGAATATGTCAGCATCTTGAGGTCGATGTGCCACTTGACCCCCTCGCGGTAGAAATAATCGGGGACCTGATCCTCGTATATCTCGAAGAGGGCCTCCTTGACGTCGTCGTCGGTCTCGAAGCAGCGGCGGCAGATCGAGGGGCTCACGGCGGCGATGACATTCTTGGGCTGTGTGCCATAGACCTCGCCCATCTTCTCGATGGTCTTGGCGAGGATGCGGTTGGCCACACCGCGCCATCCGGCGTGGACGGCGGCGGCCGCGTGGTGCTTTTCGTCATAGAGCAGTATCAGCTGGCAGTCGGCAAAGAATCCGGCCAGCACGACCCCCGGCACATTGGTCATGACGGCGTCGCAGCCGTCGGGACGCCCGACCTGGCGGAAGCCGCCCTCGCGGGAGGTTATGACCTCGATGGTGTCGGTGTGGAGCTGGCAGGTGCGGACGATATCGTCATACCTGCCGCCGATGGCCTCGGCCGCGATGCGATAGTTTTCGGCGATGTCCTTTTCGTCGTCTCCGCCGGTATAGCGGAAGTTGAGGCTTTCGAATATGCCCTTCGACACGCCGCCCTCGCGGGTAAAGAAGCCGTGGCTCAGGCCGGGGCATATCGACAGCTGGGGCGACACAAAATATCTTCCCCCGTTTTCAAGGGTCTTTTCAATAAGTTCAGACATAATTTATTCCCTCTTTATTTTTGATCTATCGGCTGTACTCCGGTGCAGCGTCCCTTTTCATCAAGGGTGAAGAGGGCCCCCTGCATCAGCGGAGCGTCGTTTGAATATTCGTATTTCACATAGGGCTCGCCGAGGAACATGGAGATCGAAAGCTCGGGCCGCACCCCGAGGACCGAGCCCGATGCACCGGTCATGCCGAGGTCGGTGATATAGCCCGTGCCCTTTGGCAGGATCTGGAGATCGCGGGTGGCCACATGGGTGTGGGTGCCGTAGACGACCGACGCCCGTCCGTCGAGGTAATATCCGAGGGCGCGCTTTTCGGACGTCGCCTCGGCGTGGAAATCGACGACGTATATGTTGGCCTCGCCCCGCTTTATGACCCCCATGGCGGCCTCGAAGGGATTGGACAGGCGATAGTCCATATCGACCATGCCCATGAGATTTATTACGCAGACCCGCTTTGACCCGACGTCGACGACGGTATAACCGTGGCCCGGCGTGCGGGAGGGCATGTTGAGCGGGCGGATGATGCAGCTTTGATCGTCGAGATAGCCGTAAAGCCTGCGGTCGTTTAAGGCGTGGTTGCCCAGGGTTATGATATCAGCTCCGGCGTAAAAAAAATCGTCGGCCGTGTCGGGCGATATGCCCCGGCCGTTGTCGTTGGCGTTTTCGCCGTTGACGATGACCAGGTCGGCCTTTGTTTCGCGCCGCAGCGCGCCCAGCCGCCTGCGGATCAGGTCGCGGCCGCAGCGTGAGCATACGTCGCCTATGGCAAGAATCTTCAAAATATTTCTCCTTATATTAAAAGGTTGACAAAACCGCCGTTTACGGTTATTATAAGCAATGCAAGTATTTGCGCCCGTAGCTCAGCAGGATAGAGCGACCGCCTCCTAAGCGGTAGGTCGGAGGTTCGAATCCTCT
>CAKUAK010000054.1 GCA_934636325.1 uncultured Eubacteriales bacterium | reverse complement strand
GGGCATTGCACTAAAAAAATGATAAACATTTTGATAAACTAAGTAAAAGAGCTGTCAGGGAAGCGCTCCCCAACGGGCAAGCCCGTTGGGAACGCCACTCGGCTGCCGGGAAATATCCCCCACGCGGCTTCTGCCGCGCGCCGGAAGTCCGGCGTTCCGATTTGCCCGGACATGAGCCGGGCAAATCTATTTAATTCACGGGGCCCCCGCAAAATCAAAGATTTTGTGGGGAACTCTTCCCTGACAGTATATTATGGAGGTAAAACCATGCCGCATATTGCCGTTATGATGTATCCCGGAAGGGACGAAGATACAAAAAAGCGTCTTGCCGAAAAGATCCGCCAGGCCGTCGTCGACGAGCTCAAGGTTTCCCCTTCGGTAGTGTCGGTCTCGGCCTTCGATATCGAAAAAGATGCTTTTCCCAAAGCAATGGAGAATATCCCGGAAGAAAATATCATCCTGAAATAACCGTATATTAAATAAGGTGTGTTCTCCGTTCGGGAAAGCATCGCGCCGCAGGGAGGCTTTGCCGACCGCAGGCTATCAAATCAAAAGGGGCCCCCACGGACAAGTCCGTGGGGAACGGCTTTTCCCAAAGCAATGGAGAATATCCCGGAAGAAAATATCATCCTGAAATAACACCTTATATAATAAGGTGTACAATACAAAAAGAAAGGCGTGTTATCATGAAGCTGAGTTTCAACAACGATCTGTATGTCGAACACCTGAGGGAAATGTGCAAGTTCCCCACCGTCTCCAGCGCCGACCCCGAAAAAACAAGGGTCAAGGATTTCATGGATCTTCAGGCCTATCTTGAAAAGGCCTATCCCAACGTCCACAAGACGATGACCAAAGAGATCATCGGCAAGGCCGGCCTGCTTTTCCATTGGAAGGGCACGGGCAAATCGGACAAGCTGCCGGTGCTGGTCATGGCCCATCAGGACGTCGTGCCCGAGGGCGACCTCTCGGCATGGAAGTATCCCCCCTATGAGAGCCATCTCGACGAGGAGGGCATACTCTGGGCCCGCGGCTGCACCGACTGTAAAAACGTCATGCAGGCCGAGCTTGACGCCCTCGAGCTGCTTATCTCGGAAGGCTTTGTCCCCGATTTCGACATCTATGCCGCCTTCGGCTATAACGAAGAGATCATGGGCGGCCCGGGCGCTGCCTGCCGCATAATCGTCGACGAGCTCAAGGCCAGAAATGTTCAGGTCGGCCTTGTCATCGACGAGGGCGCCGGTGTCAAAGAGATCAACGGCAGCCTTGTCGCCTCGGTCTGCACATGCGAAAAGGGCTATGCCGACCACGAGTTCTATGTTGAGGACGCCGGCGGACATGCCGCCATGCCCCCCAAGCACAACTCCCTCGGCAAGCTGGGCTATTACATGTGGCAGCTCGAAGAGCATCCCATGGAGCCTGTCCTCTGCCAGCCGGTCATCGACATGATGAAGGCCCAGGCCGAGTTCACCCCCGGCCATCTGGGAGAGCTCTTTAAAGACCCCGAGGCCAACTGGGAAGAGCTCAAGAAGATCTGCTCCGAGCAGAAGAACCTCAACACCCTTATCCGCACGACGACTACACCGACCATGGCCAAGGGCTCTGACCAGGCCAACATCCTGCCCGAGCGCGCGTCGATCATCACCAACAGCCGTCTGCTGCCCGGCCAGACCCTCGACGATCTGATGGCACACTTCCGTTCGGTCCTGCCCGAAGAGGTCAAGATCCGCCTTGTCAAGGGCCACAATCCCCCGATGGTCTCGACGACCGACAGCTATGCCTATCGCCTGATCACCAGCGTCACCGCCGAGATGCATCCCGGCGTGAAGTTCGTCCCGACAATGGTTTACGGCGGCACCGACAGCCGTTATTACACCGAGATCTGCCCGACCGAGAGCGTTTACCGCTATTCCGGCGGCACCGCCAGCGATAAGTCGGGCGGCGCGCACCAGGTCAATGAGCATATCGACACCTCGACGCTGGCCAGCCATGTAGAGTTCTTCGCAAGAGTAGTCCTCGGCTATGCCGACGCCACATAGGTAATGGTTCAGTCAAACGCCCGCGCGTATGCGCGGGCGTTTGTTGTGTCGGCGCGGAGCAGCACGTTCATCCGAGTAACGTACAAGTGAGAAGAATCTGCCAAAGGCTCCCTTGTGCAAAGGGAGCTGGATCGGCGAAGCCGAGACTGAGGGATTGCCACCATACATGCTGCCTGTATATCCCAAAATGGCTACCAATCCCTCCGGCGCTCGAAAACCACTCGCGCCACCTCCCTTTACACAAGGGAGGCTCATCTCTGCTTCACAATGCTCATTCTGCGCCGCAAGCTCGCGTGCCCTCCGGAAGAAACACCTCATCCGTCACGGCGACCTACCGCCGCGACACCTTCCCCTCCGAGGGGAAGGCATCCCCGGTGCTCTGCTTCCGGATACTTCCCTGAAAGCCTCCTTATTGCGCTGTTGTTTTCATGCGTGGTATAATAGAGGTGACAAAAATAAAGCATGAGGAACGGCATCGATAAACAAGACCGGCTTCGGTTTCCTGCGTCTGCCCAAGGCAGATACCCACTCCCCCGGCTCTTCGCCCTCTATAACGAATACAAACGCTATCCCGAAGAGGGCCGGAAGATGCCCTCGGCCTACCGCGAGGCATGTTCCGGGCGCGGGCTGGCTTCGAACTGCATCGAGTGCCGCATGTGCGAGAGCAACTGCCCCCACAGCTGACCTTACCGACCATCTTAAAACCATCCGGGAACAATTTGAAAAATAGGAGGAGATCACAATGACATTTCTTGAGCTTGCCGCCGCGCGCTATTCTGTCCGCGCCTATGACGACCGCCCTGTCGAGCAGGAGAAGCTCGACGCCGTTTTAGAGGCCGCCCGCCTTGCCCCGACGGCCTGCAACAACCAGCCCCAGAAGATCTATGTCGTAAAGAGCGCCGAAAAGCGGGCCGCGCTGGCCGAGGTCTGCTCATGCACCTTCGGCGCGCCGGTCGTGATGGTCGTCGCCTTTGACAACGACCTCGACTGGAAGAACCCCCTCACCCCCGACTATCACTCGGGCGAGGTCGACGCCTCGATCGTCTGCACACACATGATGCTCGAAGGCCGGGAACAGGGCCTCGGCTCCTGCTGGGTCAGGTTCTTCGACGCCGACACGGTCAAAAAGGCCCTCGGCCTGCCGGAGAATGTCACCGTTTCGGCCCTGCTGCCTATGGGCTATTCCAAGGAGGGCGCCGAGCCTTCGCCGCGCCATGCCATATCCCGCGAGATCGCCGACATGGTCACCGAGCTGTAAAAACATTTTAGATCGGATACAACAAAAGCCTGTGCCATCCGGCACAGGCTTGAGACTGTCGAAAAACCGCTTCGCTG
>CAKUAK010000053.1 GCA_934636325.1 uncultured Eubacteriales bacterium | reverse complement strand
ATCATCCTCTGTAGAGTATTGCGTCAAGATCCTGCTGGGGCGAGGTCGTCGGACGCAAGCCATATACATCGACCAATGTGCGTATGACGTTTTCAGACATAAAGGCCGGCAGCGTCGGGCCGAGATAGATATTCTTGACGCCGAGGGCCAGCAGGCTTAAGAGTATACACACCGCCTTCTGTTCGTACCACGACAGCACAAGGGTCAGCGGCAGCTCGTTTATATCGCATCCGAACTCCTTTGCCAGCGCCAGCGCTATCATAACGGCGCTGTACGCGTCGTTGCACTGCCCGACGTCTATGATGCGGGGGATGCCGTCTATATCGCCCAGATCGAGGTCGTTGAAGCGGAACTTGCCGCAGGCCAGGGTCAGTACGAGAGAATCCATCGGGGTATTTTTGACGAACTCGGTGTAATAATTCCTTCCGGGGTGGGCGCCGTCGCACCCGCCGACCAGGAAGATATGCTTTATCCTTCCGGCCTTTATGGCCGAAATGATGGCCGGTGCGTTTGACAGCACGGCATTCCTTGCAAAGCCGGTCGTCATGATATGGCCTCCGTTTATCCCGGCCATGCTCCTGTCATGCTCATATCCGCCAAGCTCCAGCGCACGCTTTATCACGGGCGAAAAATCATATTTTCCGTCCCGTCCCGGCGTCAGATGGGCAAGACCGCCATAGCCGACCACCGATGTCGTATAGATCCGGTCGGCATAGCTTTTCCTCGGCGGCATGATGCAGTTGGTCGTGAATACCACCGGCGCGGGGATGCAGTCGAACTCCTTCTGCTGGTTCTGCCAGGCTGTGCCGAAGTTCCCGGCCAGATGGCTGTATTTTTTAAGCCCCGGATACCCGTGGGCCGGCAGCAGCTCGCCGTGGGTATAGACATTTATCCCCCTGCCCTCGGTCTGCTCAAGCAGCTGACCCAGCTCATAAAGATCGTGACCCGAAACAACGATGAAGGGGCCTTTCCTGATGTCGGTCATGACCCGCGTCGGCTCGGGATGGCCGAAGGTCCCGGTATTGGCGCGGTCGAGCAGCTCCATGCATTTGAAGTTGACCCGCCCGAACTCCATTATCAGTTCGAGCCATTGACCCACATCACGCTGCTGCGGCAGGGACGCCAGGCCCTTATAAAGCCAGCCGTCGACCTCGGCGTCATCATACCCCAGCACATAGGCGTGATGGGCATAGGCCGCCATGCCCTTGAGCCCGAAAAGCAGGGTCGAGCGCAGCGAAACGATATCGGCGTCCCCCTTCCACAGCCATCCGGCGTCCTCTTCCCGCTGAGTATGGCCGAGGCCCTCAAGCTCGGCGTCGACGCGGCGGCAGAGATCGACGATGGCGTCGTTATCGAAGTTGACGTTGGTCAGGGTGGCAAAAAGGCCGTCGGCCAGAAGGCGCGTCACCCCGCGGCTTTGGCGTCCCTTGTCTGTGCAGGCCCCGGCAAGGTTGATAAGGCGGCAGACCAGCTTGTCCTGAAGCGCCGCCGTCTCGGGCTGCTTGCCGCAGACCCCTGTTCTGACACAGCCGCCTCCGCCAGCCGTCTGCTGGCATTGATAGCAAAACATCTCTGACATTCATTTGACCTCCCATTGAAAATCAAAGAAAGTTTTCCCCCTCCGCCGCCCGGATATGCAAGATCCCCCGGCGGTATCCGCCGGGGGACGTGAAATATGGTGCGTTTTTTTATTTGCCCTGATATGTCCTGTAAAGGAACGTTACGATCTGACCGCGTGTGCAGCCGTCCTCGGGGCTGAAAGTGCTTTCCGATGTGCCGTTGGTGACGCCGTTCTTTACGGCCCATGTCACGGCCGAAGCATAGTATGCGTCGGTCAGGACATCCCCAAAGGATTCCTCGGCTTCGGTCTCGACCCCGGCGGCACGATAGAGGAATGTGACGCTCTGGGCCCTTGTGCATGTGTCATCGGGGCTGAAGGTCGTCTCGGATGTGCCGAGGGTAATGCCCTTCTCTACCGCCCATGCGACGGCCTTTGCATAATACGCGTCGGCAGGTACATCCTCAAAGGCAGCGCTGCTCTCGACCTCGGGGGAACCGGCGGCACGCCACAGGAAGGTGACGATCTGCGCCCTTGTGCAGAGGTCGTTCGTGCCGAAGATATCCTCGGTCTTGCCGTTGGTCACGCCGTTTTCATATGCCCACTTTACGGCATCGGCGCAGTAGGCGTCGACGGGAAGATCGTCAAAGACGCTCTGCTCGGCCTGCTTTTCAAATACGGCCTTGACCTCAACGCGGGATGCCGGCATGACAAAGGTATACTTTCCGTTGTCCTTCCCGGTCAGCTTGGCGGTATTTCCGTTTTTGTCGGTGACCGTCAGCTCGGCCAGCTTATAGCCGTCGTTTGCCTTGACGGTCAGCGTGACCGTGTCGCCCTTTGCGGCGCTCTTGGCATCGGATATGACGCTGCCGTTCTTTGTCGAAGCCACATTGATGGCATAGACAGAGGAAGAGCTGCCCGAGCCGCTTCCGGTATGGGGCTTGGCCGATACGGTGAAGGGTACCTCTACGCTGCAAAGAACGACCTCGTCCCGGCCCCCTGCGACGACCTTCTTCATCGAAGCCGTAAAGGTATAGCTTCCGGCGGCGTCATCGGTGAACTTGACGCGGAAGGTGCTTGTGGCATCGGTCATGGGGAAGCCCTGGGCGCTGCCGAAGTTCTTGCCCTTCATGTCGATCCAGTTGTCGCCCTCTTTATACTCGAGGGCGGCTATCTTGTCCTCATAAAGAACGCCGAAGTCAGAGCCGCCGTATACCATCGTGCCCCTATCGCCGTTGGCGATGGTGCTGAAGGTGAACTCGACCCAATCACCGCCGGCGACAAACTTCTTCTCGCCGATGTCGGTGACCAGCTGCGAGCGTCCGTTGTGGACGATCTCTTTGCCGTGGCTGCTGCCCTCGTGGATGGTTATATCGTTGTCTTTGAGTGTGACCGTGCTGTTTGCGCCGACCCAGATGCCGGAGGCAAACTCATCATAGTCATAATCGGCCGAGGCAACATCGGTCATCGTATTGCCCGAGACAACGACATTTTCCGAACCGGCCTCGATGCGGATGCCGGTATACTTGACGCCGCTCAGGGTATTATCCTCTATGACCGAGTTGCTTATGCCGTTGAACCACATGCCGTGCTTGACATTGGTAAAGGTGCAGCCCTTTATGGTCAGATGATCGCCATAGGTGGCGCCGCTGATGATGCCCGAGCCGCCCGATGCCGCTTCAACGCTGTCGGCCCCGATGAACTCGCAGTTTTCGATGACAATGCCAGCATCCTCGGTGCCGTTGCCGCTGATGTATATGGCAGCTTCATCCTTCATGCCTGCGGCAAGGCCGGCGATCTTGACATTCTTTATCGTTACTCCGGCCGAGTTGATGACAAAGGCGGCCTCATAGTCGCCGTAGCCTTCGATCTCAACATCATTGAAGGCGCGCGTGACGGTATGGCCATCGCCGTTAATAACGACAGGCTTATTGAGCGCGATATTGTTCCCAATACCGGCAGTGATAGTGATATCACTTACCAGGACGATCTCCTGTCCATCCTTGGCTTCGGCGACTGCATCGGCCAGCGAAGCGTAATATTTGTCGCCTATGCGGGCGGCAAAGGACGACGCGACCGTACCAGTAAAGCTGTTGTTCTCAAGGGTCTGGCTCTCGTCGCCGACATAAACGGTCACATAGGCCGATGCGGGCTGCCATGCGATATAGGCCTCTCCCAAAACGGAGGTCCAATCGGCGTCAACAACACCCTCTGTAAAATATCTTCCCTGATATTCCTGATAGAAGGGGGCGCTGCTCTGCTTTGCCTCGGAGATATAGCCGTGAGTCTGCTGATAAGCTATCTGATCGAGACCGTTATCGTTATTGATCTCGGCCACCATGTTCTTATCGGCGGTATATTTGACGATGAGCTTGCCTTCGGCATCTTTTATGCCGACCTCGACAGCCGTTATCTTCGAGGTGTCAAAATCATCGGCATACTTCCAGCCGACGTTGACGGCGTTGGGCCATGTCTCGCCCCATGCGCCGAAATCCTGCATCTCGAACCACGCCGCTTCTTCCGAAGCCATGGCCGATACCGGCAGGAGAGCCATCACCATTGCAAGACAGAGAATGATGGCCGACAATTTCTTTTTCATGTTTTTCTCTCCTTTAAGACGATTTTCTTTTTTATGCGGTATGCAACACCCGACAATGCATATTTCACCCCATTTTATCATTGTATTTACGAAAAGGTCTCTCCAAGACGATTTTCCGCATATTTTAACTATATAAGCATAAAATCGCCTATATAGTTTATTTAATAATAATTCAAAAGTCCATACAATTCAAGTACATTTTAATTGGAAGGGCGGTTGCCGGGCATTGGATTACTATGAGATAGGCCAGCAGGTCAGAAAAATACGCAAAGCCAGGGGGTTATCCCAGGAGGCCCTTGCCGAAATGATCGGCATTTCGACCACACACATGAGCCATATCGAGACCGGCAACACAAAGCTCAGCCTGCCGGTATTCATCGCCCTTGCCTCGGCCCTTGAGGTCAGCGCCGATGAGCTGCTCAGCCGCGAGGTGGCCGAGACCCGCAGCGGCGTTCTTTCGCGCATAGCGGCCGTCCTCGATTCATGCTCGACCCCGCAGGCCAAGGCCATCGAGGATATCGTCAGATCGGCCGCCGAGGCGATGAAAAAATATATGTGAATATACGGAAATACGCCGCCCGTTTTGATAACAGGCGGCGTATTTCCGGTTTCATCCGGTCTTTTTTCCGTTGGATATGGCCTTTATGGTATAGACGGTAAGTATCTCCATAAACTGCTTGGCCGTCGGTCTTTTATCGACGGGATAGCCGGCCATACTTATAAGCAGGTCCGGATTTCTTTTCCATGCTTTTTCAGCGCTGAGCCTTACGCTCCGTTCCACGGCGTCGGGTGAGCATCCGCACCGGTCGGCTGTCACAAGATATATTTCTTTGCCGACGGCGTGAAGGCGCTCTTCCCGTTCAACAGCAAGGCTTATCGCCGTCCGCGTTCGGTCATAACCCCTGCTCTCGCTGGTTATCCCCAATCGGCGCAGACTTTCGCTGATGATGCGCTTCATTCCCAAATCACACTCCAAGAATGATGTTGTCCATATTATACACCCAAAGTTACATTTTGTGGATTATATTTGGTTATTCGCTTTAAAAAATCTTTTTTCGCTATTTTACGCTTTTACCAAGCGCCTTTCGCCGTTTATTGCCGCTGTCCGCCGCCCGCCCGCGGCTATTGCCAACGGCGAAGGATTATTGTAAAATACCGTTATACATATCCAATACCGCGCGGCTCCCCGCCCCGCGGGATCCTTAAAAAACAGGAGGCTCTTTATGGACGCCAATCAGAAATATTCCTCGCCCCTTTCGTCGAGATACGCAAGCGACGAGATGCAGTTCCTCTTTTCTCCCCAGTTCAAGTTTTCCACATGGCGCAGGCTGTGGATCTATCTCGCCGAGGCCGAACAGGAGCTCGGGCTGGACATCACCGACGAGCAGCTTGACGAGATGCGCGCCCATATCGAGGACATAGACTTTGAAAAGGCCGCCGCTTACGAGAAGAAGCTGCGTCACGACGTCATGGCCCATGTCCACACCTACGGCGAATGCTGCCCCAAGGCCATGCCGATAATCCACCTCGGCGCCACCTCCTGCTATGTCGGCGACAATACCGACATCATCATCATGCGTGAAGCCCTCAAGCTGATCCGCAGCCGTCTGGTCGAGGTCCTCCGCGTCCTCTCGGGCTTTGCCGATCAATACAAGAGCCAGCCGACCCTTGCCTTCACGCATTTCCAGCCGGCACAGCCGACGACGGTCGGCAAGCGCGCCTCCCTCTGGATAAACGACATCCTCTGCGACCTCGAAGAGCTCGAGACCGTCTATTCGGCCATACTGCCCCTTGGCTCGAAGGGCACGACCGGCACACAGGCCAGCTTCCTTGAGCTTTTCGACGGCGACTATGAAAAGGTCAAGAAGATCGATCTGCTCATCGCGCAGAAGATGGGCTTTGAAAAGGCCGTCCCGGTCTCCGGACAGACTTACTCCCGCAAATGGGACAGCCGCGTCCTCGATCTGCTGTCCCACATCGCCCAGAGCGCCCATAAGTTCTCCAACGATATCCGCCTTCTTGCCCATATGAAGGAGGTCGAAGAGCCCTTCGAGAAGAACCAGATCGGTTCTTCGGCAATGGCATACAAGCGCAACCCCATGCGAAGCGAGCGAATCGCCTCTCTTTCGCGCTATATCATAGTCGACGCCCAGAACGCCGCCATCACGGCCAGCGCCCAGTGGTTCGAGCGCACCCTTGACGACAGCGCCAACAAGCGCATATCGGTGGCCGAGGCCTTCCTGGCCTGTGACGCCGTCCTGAGCCTTTACGCCAATGTCGCCGGCGGCCTTGTGGTCTATCCCAGGGTCATCGAAAAGCACATGATGCAGGAGCTGCCCTTTATGGCCACCGAAAACATCATGATGGACGCCGTCAAGCGGGGCGGCGACCGCCAGGAGCTCCACGAGCTCATCCGTCAGCATTCCATGGCCGCCGGATACGCCGTAAAGATGGAGGGCAAGGAGAACGATCTGCTCGACCGGATCGCCGCCGACGATCATTTCGGCGTGACCCGCGAAGAGCTTGAAGGCCTCATGAAGCCCGAAAACTTCATCGGCTGCGCCGCCATGCAGACCGAGGATTTCCTCATAAATACAGTCGCTCCCGTGCTTGAAAAATACAGCTCGGTCAATGTAAAGGAAAACGAGATCAAGGTCTGATAACATAAAAATACAAGCCCGCAGGTGGATATCCCATCTGCGGGCTGTTTATTTTGCACATATTTCACTATCTATCGGCGTATATTTTTTACAAAATTATTTTGTCGTGCTCCATTTGGCAGTAATACATGATATAATTCTATATTATTCCCTAAAGGACAAAACGGAGGATACAGGTCATGGCAGTCGTCGCACTTGTCGTTTTCATAGTTTTCACATGCTCCTTCGCCTTCAGCCAGCCCAAGCGCGGCGAGAGCTTTTCGCCGGGGCGGCAGAAGTTCAATCGCGCCTGCCGGCTGGTCCTGTGCGGCGTCGGCCTTATCAGCGTCGCATACCTCATTTACAGCATCGGCTGGGGCACGGCCTGCGGCAAATATGACGTCGATACCGACGTCTATGCCATCGAGCTCAAGACCGACGGCCACCGCATGCTCAGCTTCATGACGAAGACCGAATCACACACCCTTTATGGCGAGGAAGCCCACGCGCTCATGGAGGCTGCCTTCGGCGACACCACCGACGCCGATATGGAAAAATGGAACGGAACCCCCGCCTGGGCGGGAAAATACACGGCCCGGGTCTATTACACCCAGGACGAATACGACCGCCATCAGGCCGGGCTGAGC
>CAKUAK010000052.1 GCA_934636325.1 uncultured Eubacteriales bacterium | reverse complement strand
GTTATTTGCTGCTCCTGAGCACAGGGGTTTTTTCAAGTACGGCCCGGAAGGCCAGCGCCGCGGCGCCCTTTGCGATATCGAGCGGCACGAACGGTGCGACACAGGCCATAATGGCGGCCTTCAGCGCGGTTTTGGTCAGCGCCATATACCATACCGTTCCGAAGAGATAGCACATGAAGAGCCCGGCCAGCATGGAGATACAGAGCGTAACGCGCCCGCGCGATCTTACGCCGACCGACGACATAAATGCGATGAAAAAGAATCCGGCGATATATCCGCCTGTGGGGCCGAGCACTATGGCCGGTCCGCCGGTATAACCCGCGCAGACGGGGAGACCGAGAAGAGCAATGCCGACATAGGCCAGAACAGAGATAACGGTATAATTTCCCGGGAGGAGCAGTCCGGTCAGAAATGCCGAAAATACGCCGAGCGATATGGGGACAGGCTTGATCGGGATGCTGATGGGGGCAAGTATGCACATTACGGCCGTCATGACGGCGCCCATGGCCAGATTTTTTATTTTGGTCCTGTTCATTTTTTATTCCTCCGGGGTTATATAAGTTTTACGCTGACCTCTCCGCTGTCGAGGACGGCGTCTTTTCCGTCCGCCGAAACGAGCAGGCGGCAGTTTTCATCAATGCCTTTGACAATGGCGGTATAAGGATGGTCGGGGTGAAGCACCGTGACCTCTTTTCCGATCAGGATGCTTCGGCTGATATATTCGTCAAAGAAGGTCTTCATGGAAAGCTGACGGTAATAATCATAAAAATTATCTAGGATCGCGGCCAACAGGCGGCTGCGTGTGCCGGGGACATAGTCCTCCGGGGTGCAGAGGTAACCCGCGACATTCTTTATATCATCGGGGAAGCCGCCCTCGGGCGACCTGACGTTGACACCGATGCCCAGCACAGCATACTGCATGCGTCCCGTCTCCATGTCGATAGAGGCCTCCGTAAGGATGCCGCACACCTTTTTGCCGTCGGCAAAGATATCGTTGACCCATTTGATCCCGGCCTTGCGCCCGGTCACATCTTCAATGGCTCTCGCCGTTGCCGCCGCCGCCGCGGTAGTTATGTAAAGCGATTCGGTTATCGGTATATCGGGGCGCAGAATGATGCTGAAATATATGCCTGTGCCCTGCGGTGAATAGAACTTCCGGCCCAGACGTCCCTTGCCGCGGGTCTGGCGGTGGGCCGCGATAACGGTGAACTCCGGCGCGCCCTTTTCGGCCAGCGCCTTTGCGTCGTCATTGGTGCTGCCTGTCTCATGGACGATGTTTATGCCGAACACATGGTTTTTTAGCCGGCTTTCGACGGCGGCCGCCGACAGCATATCGGAATCGGCGGGCAGACGATAACCCAGCCTGCCTGCCGATTCTATTTCAAAGCCGTCCTCTTTCAAACCGCTGACCGCCTTCCATACGGCCGTGCGGCTCAGCCCCAGCTGTGACGCCAGCTGTTCGCCAGAGATATATTCGCCCTTCCGGTTTTCAAGAAGCAGAAGGATATTTTCTTTTGTCGTCATATGATGCCTCCTTACCGTGATAAAAGATATCACGTCGGGCCAACATTGTCAACCTTTAAAAATATTTGGTTAACGGTCAGACGACCAGCATGCCATTTTCATCCTCCAGAAGGATATACATGTTTTCCTCCTGTCCCGTGGCGGCATTTATATAAACAATGACATTTGCGCCGTTTTCGTCTTTGCACACATATTCGTGGCAAAGTATCTCGTGCTCGCCCGACGTCGGTATGAGCGCCAGGCGGGATGATACGACAGAAAGACGCGGATCGAGCTTCCGGCGGCCCTCGGCCTGGCTGACGGCGGGGGCGGAAAGGGTGCGGCTCGTATGGCTCATGAGATATCCGCGGGCCTCCATGCCGAGGATCTCGCCGTCGTCAAGGGCCACGCTGACCTTGATTAGGTCCCCGTATACCGTGATGCCGTTTTGCTCAAAGGCATAGTTGACCGTCACAATGCCATCGTATATCGAGTAATAGCTCTCCCGCATATTTTTAAAGCCGTGCTCTTCAAGAAAGGCCTTTCCCGATCTGACCGCTTCTTCCGGGCTGATAAGGGAAGAGGCCACATCCCTTGTTTTTCTGAAGCCGAAAATAATGCCGCCGTTCTTTGCGATCTCAATGGTGGTGCCGTCATCGGTCGTAAAACAGAAGGTCTTTATTTTGTCGCCCCCTTCATAAAGCAGCGAGAGCTTTGTCACCGGTATCCCGGCAAAGGAAGCGGCGTATTTCATGGCCTGTTCGGTCGATACCTCTTCGAGCCCTTCGAGCAGCCGGGGACGGCTGTATGACAGATGCTCGGAAAATGGACCGTCGTATATCAGGGTCGCATATTCGGGGAATTCCTGCTCGACGCCGCTCATGCTGTCGGACAGGGGTATAGCGTCGGTATAGGGCAGATCCGAACCGATGCTGTCGAAGGATATCTGGCCTATATCGAGCTGATTTTTAACGGCGCTGATCTCACGGGTCACAAGCTCGGACGCGCTGTAAAGACTGTCGATCGAGGAGCGCTCGTCATCGGTGATGTCGCTGCCGCCCGACGAAGAGGAGAGAAGATAGAAAGCAAAATCCCCCGACTGGGCGACAAACTTCTGGGTCTTGTCGAGCCCGGCCCCGGGCGAAGCCGAAAGGGAGGAGAGGCTGGCTTTGGCGCTTTCAGAGCTCTGCCAGAGCTTGGCGGCGATGGTCTGCACACCGTGGCGGCTGGACGCATAGCGCAGCTTCGAAAGGGCAGAATCCATCTGTGACAGCTGGGTCACCAGATCGGAAAACGCCCGTTCGTTGGAATATTCGATATACTGCGCGTATCGGTCGGCCTTTGCGAGATAATATGCCGTGCTTCCCATAAACACGAGGGTAAGCAGGACAAGAAAAGCCGTGATCGCGGTTTTTGAACGGCCCATGAGGATACCTCCTGAAAAATGGATATATGTATATTTTCACGGGAAAACCGCTGTTTATTCGGGGCAGAGGAATTAAATATGTTGCCCTTAAATATCTTTTGTGGTATCATTATGTTATTGCCGTATGTCTTGCGGCGGTTTGATCCTAAATATAACAGGGATAAAGGAAGAAACTGAAAATGAGTGAACTTACATCAAACGAAACAGTCAAAAAAGAAAAGAAGAAGATATCTCTTAGCTTCATACAGCCTTCGGGCAGTATAACGCTGGGCAATTATCTCGGCGCGCTGACCAACTGGGTCGATATCCAGAACAGCGGCGAGTTTTACGGCTTCTATGCTTCGGCCGACCTCCATTCGATAACGGTGCGCCAGGATCCCGCGTCGCTGCGCAAGCAGATCTATCTCAGCATTGCGACCCTGCTGGCCTGCGGCATAGATCCCGAAAAGAGCATCGTATTTATCCAGAGCCATGTTCATCAGCATGCCGAGCTGGCCTGGGTTCTCAACTGCTATACCATGTTCGGCGAGCTTTCCCGCATGACCCAGTTCAAGGATAAATCGGCCAAATATTCCGACAATATAAATGCCGGACTTTTCACATATCCGTCGCTCATGGCGGCCGACATCCTGCTTTATCAGACCGACTTCGTTCCCGTGGGACAGGATCAGAAGCAGCATCTTGAGATCGCAAGGGATATTGCCAACCGTTTCAACGGAATTTACGGCAGGACCTTTAATATTCCCGAGCCTTATATCACAAAGGCCGGCGCGAGGATAATGAGCCTTGCCGAGCCGACAAAGAAGATGAGCAAATCCGACGCCAACGCCAATGCCGTCATAACGGTCCTTGATTCGGATAACGAGATCATTAAGAAGTTCAAGCGCGCCGTCACGGATTCGGGCTCCGAGGTTCGCATGGGCGAAGGCAAGGACGGCATAAATAACCTTATCAATATTTACAGCGCCGTCACAGGCAAGTCCTCCGAAGAGGTCGAGCGCGAGTTCGAAGGCAAGGGCTATGGCGACTTCAAGCTGGCCTGCGGAGAGGTCGTCGCCGACAAGGTGCGTCCCATCAGAGAGAAGATCAATTATTATATGGATAATAAGGACTATATCGACGCTGTCGTTGCCGACGGCGCTGAAAAGGCGTCGGTCTTTGCACAGCGCACCCTCGATAAGGTTTACAAGAAGGTTGGCTTTGTGCCCAAAAAGAAGCGCGACTGATCGGAAGGATTTAAAATGCTTGGACACAGTGTAGTATTAACATCGGCGCTGGCCTTTGGGGCGGCGCTGGTCATTTCCTTTACGCTGACGCCGGTGGTCAAATCCTTTGCCTATAAGATAGGCGCAATAGATGTTCCGAAGGATAACCGCCGCATGCATAAGACCCCGATACCCCGTGTCGGCGGTCTTGCGATATTCCTCGGGTTTATAGTCAGCGTGCTTATTTTCGGCAGGATAGACAGCGATATAAGGGCCATTTTGCTGGGCTCGGTCGTCATCGTGCTTCTCGGCATTGTCGACGACGTTGTCGCCCTCAAGCCGAGCACAAAGTTTCTGGGCCAGATAATCGCGGCCCTGATACCGATAATGGCCAATGTACGCATCTCGCTTTTGACAAATCCATTTAACGGAGACAGCTTTATAAGGCTGGGATGGCTTTCGGTCCCCATAACGCTGCTTTGGATCGTCGGCATGACCAACGCCGTCAACTTTATCGACGGTCTTGACGGTCTGGCCTGCGGCGTTTCGTCGATAGCCTCCCTGACTGTTTTCACCATAGCGCTGCTGGTCTCAGAGCCCTATGTCGCCATAATAATGGCGGCGCTGTCGGGCGCTTGCTTTGGCTTCCTGCCTTATAATCTTAATCCTGCCCAGATATTCCTGGGCGATACCGGCTCGATGTTCCTCGGATATGTGCTGGCGACGATGTCGATAACCGGGCTTTTCAAGCTCTATGCCATCATATCCTTTATCGTTCCCTTCATGATTCTCGGTCTGCCGATCTTTGATACAGGCTTTGCCATCGTGCGCCGCCTGCTCAAGGGTCAGAGCCCGCTCAAGGCCGACAGGGGACATATACACCACCGTCTTGTAGATATGGGCTTCGACCAGAAGCAGTCTGTGGCGATACTCTATGCGGTAAGTGTCGTGCTTGGTCTTGCCGCCGTCATATTCACCACCAGCGGCGAGATGAAAATAGCTATTTTCACCGTCGCCGTGCTGCTCTGCTTCTTCTTTGCGATGAATATCAAGGTCGATAACATGAAGGCCGGAAAAAACAAGACAAACGACGGAGAAAAGAAATGAACAAGATAAATGTCATGCTTATTTTCGGCACAAGGCCCGAGGCCATCAAGATGGCTCCGCTCGTAAAGGAGCTGGAGTCCCGCCCCGAGTTCAGGCCGGTCGTATGTGTGACCGGTCAGCACCGGGAGATGCTCGATCAGGTGCTGTCGGCCTTCGGGATAACGCCCGACTTTGATCTTAACATAATGGAAAAGAGCCAGACCCTTTATTCGGTGACGGCCAAGTCTCTTACCGGCCTCAAGGAGGTCTTTGATAAGGATCGCCCCGATATCGTGCTTGTCCACGGTGATACGACAACGACCTTTGCGTCGGCGCTGGCGGCCTTTTACGATAAGATAAAGGTAGGGCATGTCGAGGCCGGACTGCGCAGTTTTGATAAAAACTCGCCCTTCCCGGAAGAGATCAACCGCCAGCTGACCGGAAGGCTGGCCGATATCCATTTCGCCCCTACGGTATCGAATAAGCTCAATCTCGAGCGTGAGGGAATAACAGAGAATGTTTATATAACGGGCAATACCGTCATCGACGCCCTGAAAACAACAGTCAGGCCCGATTATGTCTTTGAGAATCCCGTGCTCAACACGATAGATTACGCCAATAATAAGGTTGTCCTCATGACGGCACACAGGCGTGAGAACTATGGTCAGCCCATGGAAAACATCATGCAGGCTGCGGTCGCCCTTGCGCGTTCGCGCAGTGACGCGATCTTTGTATATCCCGTCCACCTGAGCCCCTATGTCCGCGAGACGGCGGCAAAGTATCTTTCCGGCATACCGAATGTTATGCTCATAGAGCCTCTCGGGGTTTTTGATATGCATAATCTTATGGACAGGATATATATGGTCATGACCGATTCGGGCGGGCTCCAGGAGGAGGCGCCGGCTCTAGGAAAGCCTGTTCTGGTGCTGCGGCAGGAGACCGAACGCCCCGAAGCCGTCGAGGCTGGAACGGTCGAGATCGTAGGTACGGATAAGGATAACATAATAGCCAGGGTTGAAAAGCTGTTTGACGATCAGGAGCATTATCTGAAGATGAAGCGGGCCGTCAATCCCTATGGCGACGGCAATGCATGCGCAAGGATAGCCGATGATCTTCTGTTTTATTTCGGCATGAGCGATAAACCGGCCGACAGCTTTACGGCTCGCTGAGCGGCTTTCGGAGGGTGATATTATCAGAAAGGGTACAGTCGGCGTCTGGGCGATATCGGCCGTGATCGTGTTTGCCTTCCTGCTTGTCATTTTTTTCGGGTTGCCCTTTTCGAAAAACGAAGGCGGGAGCGGCATCGTTCTGCCTCAGGACGGTGTCGACGGTGTCGATATCGACCTTGATAAATACACGTCTAATCGTGAAATGGTCGAGGCTGTCCGCGTCGATGGGGACAATATCAAAAAAATAGTTGCCGCGCTCCGACGTCCGGCTCAATACCATATTTCGGCAAACAGCACAATCTATTACACCGGCGGACAGAGCTCAAAGGCTGCCGAGGTGTATTTTTCCGACGGCGTCAGCCGCACGATCGTCTATGACGGCAGCGGCCAGCAGGAACGCAGCTGCATCATAAACGGAGATAATGTCTATATCTGGGAAGGGGTCCGCGGCAGCGTATATTCGGGCAGCCGGGGCAGCTTCTCGGCCGATGATTATGCCTTTATCCCGACATACGAGGATATCCTCGAGCTTGACGACGGCGATATCATTTCGGCGGATTATCTGCTTTACAACGAGATGTACTGCCTTGTCGCGGAAACGCGGGACAGGCTGAGCGGATACCGCGGGCTTTATTATATCTCTGCCGAGAGCGGCCTGCTCATCGGCGCACAGCGGTTTGATGGGGATACCCTGGTCTATTCGCTGTCCTGCTCGGTGCTTGATGCGCCGATCACAGAAGAAAACATATTCACTCTTCCCGACGGAACATACGTTGGGTGATGATAAGATCAAAAGAGCAGAGCCTTTGGCTCTGCTCATCTCATTTGAATGTCACAATCCCAAAAGGAAAAGGGCCGCGATTATCAATACGGTGTCGCTTATTTTGTCATCCGGATCGGCAACAAGAAAATAGACCAGCACAAGGAGCAGCAGGGTATCGCCGTTTATGTCGGGCAGCTTGAGGTTGCTTCCCAAAAGGTTTTTAAGACCGCTCAGCCCGCCTCTTGCATGCTCGGTGCCTTCCGCGCCGGGGCTTGGCTGTGCCTGGCTTTCGGCCGCCGTTTCCGGCTCGGCATATTGAAAGCTGTCGTTTGGGGGCTGTGGCTGCGGCCCGCTGAAGTTTATGTAACGGTTATACACCTGCTCATCTCCCGAGTGCTGCCAGCGCGGATTTGGCCGCCTGGGCTATATTGGCCATCTTTATGGCCCTGTCGATGCTGCTTCCGCGGGATTCGGTCATATAAGGCTTAAAGGCTTTTATAAGATTGAGCTTTTCGGGCTTTATGAAGTTCTCTCCGCCCGAGAAGGCCTGCATAAGCATCGGCAGGACGGCGGCCGCGTTGCCGAGACCGGAAGGGGAAGCCGGGCTGCCGGGCTGCGGCGCCGGGGCGCCGGCGGGCGAGGCCGTGCTGTCATCGGGCTTTCGGTCAGACAGCATTCCCATAAGCATCGAGGCCAGGGCTTCCTTTGAAGGCGGGTCTGTTTTGTCCTCCGTTTTTTCGGCAGACTGCGGGGACGGCACAGAGCCCTGGGCTGCGGCGAATATCTCCGCGGCCATATTCATGGCGCTTTCCATGCTGCCTGTCTGTGCGGCAGAGTTTGTGTCGTCCGTCATCGCCATTGCCTTAAACTCCCGTTACTTCGATTATTTTGGCTACAAGAGAAGCGCCGTCTTTTGTTGCAAGCAGCGTAGATATAAGGACCCTTGCCGGATCCTTGTCGGTGACAGACGCTGCGGCCGCCGCGCTTTTAAGGGCGTCGCCGCCGCTGCCGGCAAGCATGGATATCAGCTGGCGGCCGCCGGGGCTGGCGGCCGCTGCGCTCAGCTTATCAAGGGTCTGTATGACCTTTAGTCCCTGCGGGGAGGACATCATGGCCTTTGCCATGGACTCGTATTCGTTTGGCATTGATCTACCTCCTGAATGGATTGCGCCGCCGAGTGCCGGCAGACGCTATACGATAATATATGGCGGACGCTTTGAAAAGTTGTCATACCGGAAAGGAAAACAGATGATCAAAATATGTGTTTGCAGCGATTCCCATGGCAATCGCGAAGGCCTTAAAAGAATGATAGAGCTTGAAAAGCCCGATATGGTCTATTTCTGCGGCGACGGAGTAGGCGATATAGAGGGGCTGCTGCCTCCCGACAGGATACTTGCCGTAAGGGGCAACTGCGATCCTCTTTGTCCCGAACCGATCATACGCGAAACCGTATGCGGCGGCGTCAGGATCGTTATGACCCACGGCCACCGTTATTCGGTCAAGACGACAGAGGATATATATCTTTCAGAGGCCCTCGGCCGCGATGCCCAGGTGGCGCTTTACGGCCATACCCACAGGCAGAAGGCCTCTTATACCGCCGGCATACTTCTGCTCAACGGCGGGACGATGAGCAGCTATAACGAATATTACGCGCTGCTTATGATAGAAAACGGGGTTTATGACTGCTGCCTCAAGCGTCTGGCCCAGGATCGCGGGTCGAGATGGAAAGAGCCCCTCCGCTTTGCCTGACGGCCGCGGAGGGGCGGGAATATATTTTTATTTTGCCTGCGGGGACGTGTTCCCGGCGTATTCGGAGCATATATCGCTTAAGGGACAGCGCATGCATTTCGGCGAGCGGGCTGTGCATACGTCGCGCCCGAAATGTACGAAACGGTGGCAGAGAGAGGCCTGTTCTTCAGGCTCGATTATGGCCGAAAGCTCTTTTTCCACCTTTAATGGGTCTTTGCCGCCTGATGTCAGGCCGAGCTTACCGGCGATGCGCATGCAGTGGGTGTCGGCCACGATGGCCGGATGACCGTATATATCGGAAAGGATCAGGTTGGCCGTCTTTCTTCCCACGCCGGGTATGGTCAGGAGCTTTTCCATGCTGTCAGGGACCTTGCCGCCGAAATCACGGATTATCATCTCGGCTCCCAGCTTTATATCTCTGGCTTTTGTCCTGAACAGACCGCAGGGCTTTATTATCTCGGCTATATCATTTTCGCCGGCGTCGGCGAGGGCCTGGAGGGTAGGGTATTTGGCAAACAGGATTTTTGTCACCTGATTTACCCTGGCATCGGTGCATTGGGCCGACAGCCTTGTGGCGAACAGCAGCTGATAATCTGCGCTCGATTCAAGGGAGCAGCTGCTGGGATATTCTTTCTTGAGTCTTTCGACGACCTCGCGTCCTTTTTCTTCTTTTGTCATATCTTCGGCCTCTTTTTCATTGGTGATACTGGTCAAAGTATAACAAAATATTCAGAGGCAGACAAGCCATAATATATTGCTTTAATTATTGAAAATGGACGGCTCAGATGGTAAAATTGTAATGTTACAGGTATGCCCGTTTGGAAGAAGGGCATGCTTCGGCATAACACGGCATCATAAAAAGGGGTTGTT
This sequence comes from uncultured Eubacteriales bacterium, assembly GCA_934636325.1. Lineage (GTDB taxonomy): Bacteria > Bacillota > Clostridia > Oscillospirales > Butyricicoccaceae > RGIG1902. The sequence continues at coordinate 17,885 of CAKUAK010000052.1, read as the reverse complement.
TTTTATCCGAACCGATATTTTGTCGGTGGGCTTCGACAATATAACTTTGTCCGAGGCCGTGAACACCGCAATGAATCATATAGAACGCGGGCAGCGATGCAGGGTGGTCACACCCAACGCGGAGATCGGGCTCGACTGCCTTAAAAACGAGGACCTCAGGCGGGTCGTCAACGATTCTCAGCTGGTGTTGCCCGACGGCATCGGCGTAATATACGCGTCTAAGATACTCAGGCGTCCGTTAAAGGGTAAGGTCGCCGGGGTAGAGTTTGCAGAGAAGCTGGTCGAGGCCATGAGCCGCGCGGGCAAGGGCCTGTTTTTATTCGGCGGCAAGCCGGGCGTTGCCGAGGCTGCAGCCGAAAAGCTGACCGCGAAGTATCCCGGTCTTGTCATTGCCGGGACCAACGATGGATATTACAAGCCGGAGGAAGAGCCGGGCATAATCAAAAAGATAAACGATTCCGGCGCATCGGCCCTCTTTGTCTGCCTCGGATGTCCCAAGCAGGAGTTCTTTATGGACAGGAACGATGGAGCTCTGAACGTGCCGGTAATGGCCGGTCTCGGGGGGTCGCTGGACGTATTTTCCGGCAACAGCCAGCGCGCGCCGAAGATATTCGTCGATCTGGGTCTCGAGTGGCTCCACCGTCTGCTTAAAGAGCCCAAGCGTATAAAGCGCATGGCAAGGCTTCCGCTGTATCTGCTCTATGCTTTTAAATCTAAAATAAAAGGTGAAAATAAAAATGCTTAAAGTCAAGCTGATCGCCTCGACGCCCGAACCGGAAAAGCTCATTGCCGCGGCCGCCAGATTCTGCTATTCTCCGGCCGATTACGATACGATAATGGACGGCCTCAGCGACGAGAAGGCCGAAGAGTTTATTGATATGCTGACGGCGATGGGCCACGAGAGCCCCATCGAGCACGCCAGCTTCACCTTCGCCATCGAAGGGGTCTCGCGTTCGCTGCTGGCCCAGATAACGAGACACAGGATAGCTTCTTTCAGCGTACAGTCTCAGCGATATGTAAAGGAGAACAGCTTTTCATATGTCGTTCCCCCCGAAATTGAGGCCAACGAGGGCGCAAAGGCTCTTTACATAAAGACGATGGACGATATCCAGAAAAGCTATGTCGCATTGAGCGACCTTCTTTATGAAAAGCATCTGGCCGAGCTGGGCGGGGCCGAGATCGCGGGGAATAAGACCAAGGCCCGCAAAATGGCCATCGAGGACGCCCGCTTCGTCCTGCCGAACGCCTGCGAGACAAAGATCATGATGACGATGAACGCCAGGTCGCTTTATAACTTTTTCAGGCTTCGCTGCTGTAATCGCGCACAGTGGGAGATAAGGGCGCTTGCCTGGCAGATGCTCGATATCTGCCGCGAGACGGCTCCCGCACTCTTTAAGAAGGCCGGTCCGGCGTGTCTGTACGGCGCATGCGATCAGGGTAAGATGAGCTGCGGCAGGGCCGAAGAGGTCAGAAAAAGAGGACAGGCCCATGCATAAGTTCATCGTAATGGAGGGCACCGACGGCAGCGGCAAATCGACCCAGATCGACCTTCTTTGCAGACGGTTCGATTCGATGGGCCTCAAATATAAACGGCTGCGCTTTCCGCGTTATGACCAGCCCTCCTCGGCGCTTCTGAAAATGTATCTGGCCGGTGATTTCGGCGAACAGGCGGACAGCGTCAATCCCTATGCCGCGTCGGTGTTTTTCTCGGTCGACCGTTTCGCATCCTTCCGCACCGATTGGCAGGAGGCCTATGAGGCCGGTGAGATAATCATTTCCGACCGCTATACGACCTCCAATGCCGTTCATCAGGCTTCGAAGCTGTCGGGAAGCGAGAGGGAGAAGTTCCTTGACTGGCTCTTCGATTTTGAATATCGGCTGCTCGAGCTGCCCGCGCCCGATAAGGTGCTTTTCCTCGATATGCCGGCTGAAGAGACCTTTAAGCTGATCGACAAAAGGCATGGCGCGGCCGACATCCACGAGAAGGATCACGCCTATCTCCAGCGCTGCCGCGAGAATGCACTTGATATCTGCCGCCGGTACGGATGGGATAAGATAGACTGCGCTGGGCCGCAGGGACTGCGCACCCCTGAAGAGATCAACAGGGAAGTATTCGAAAAGATCGGACAGGTGTTGCAAATTGGATAACAGCAGACATTCGCGCCTGCCGGCCTTTATGCCCGCTTTGTCGCTTGCCATACTTCTGGGGTTTGAATATGCCGCCGAGAACCAATATATCACCGTCGATCTTAAAATGTACGGTCTGACCACAGCGGCGGCCTTTCTTTTCCCGCTGGCGGTCATGCTTATCGGCATGAAGGGGACAGAGGGCGTGACATATCGCTTTCGCCCGTTCCGCCTGAGATATCTGACCGTGACGGTCCTTTCGGCGGTGGCGCTTTCGCTATTCTGCTTTCTTTTGAATTGGATATCGGCAAAGACTCTTTCTGGCGGCCTGGTCCAGAACGCAGTATCGGGCGCCGGGGCGCCGACATGGCAGCTGCTTCTGGTGTCGATCCTTTTCCCGGCCGTATGCGAAGAGCTTTTCTTTCGCGGTGGGCTGCTTTCGGGGCTCGAATCGGATGGCACATATGCGGCAATGATCGTTTCGGCACTTGCCTTTGCCATGATCCACGGCGACCTGTCCAATATCGTCGGGCCGTTCGCTGCCGGCATGGTTTATGGATATATGACATATGCATCCGGATCGGTATGGACCGCCGTTATCGCCCACTGCATCAATAATGCGATGGCCTTCGGCGTCAACTATCTGCTCAAAAGATATGCGGCCGTCGGCCTGTGGCAGTATTTCGTCATAATCGTCCTGTTCCTCTTTCTCATTTTTCTTTATCTTGCGATGGGAAGGCTGGAAAAGCTGGTCGAAAGGGGCAGGGTGCCGCGCATCAGGCATATAGGCGCCGCACAGACGGTCTCGGCCATCTTTCTTTCACCCGGACTGTGGGCATTGATCATAATATTTGCTTTGAAAACCTTTTATCTTGCATCGTAAGATGCGCATGGAGATTTGATTTTATGTCGGAAAACAGAAAAACAACCCATACCGATGAGCCGCGGCGCCGCAGGAAGAAGCGCGCCTTTTCGGCGTCGTCTACTGTTGTCTATATCCTTTTCGTTCTTGGTGTGTCGCTTATTTTATCGACGGTCGCGATACTTGTTGCCAACGACATGTTCGGCCTCGTCAAGGACGATAAGGTCGTGACGATAACACTTGCCAAGGGCGACAGCGTCAGCAAGGTGGCCTCTATGCTCAAGTCGGAGGGCGCGATAGATTATAAATGGGCCTTCAAGCTCTATGCCAGCCTCAAGCATACCGACAGCTTCAGCACGGGAGAGTTCGATATCGCGTGCAACATGGATTACGGCCAGATAATCAGCGAGCTTTGCCGTTCGAATACCTCGACCGAGACCGTGACGATAACCATCCCGGAGGGATATACGATAAAGCAGATCGCCGAGCTGCTCGAAAAGGGCAAGGTCTGCGGCAGCAGCGAGTTTATCGACACCGCCAATTCCTATGATTTCGCCCATGAGTTCCTGGCCGACGTGCCCATGACAGAGAATCGCCTCGAGGGATATCTGTTCCCAGATACCTACGAGTTTTATATCAACGAGCGTCCGGTAAGCGCCATCAACAAGATGCTCAACAACTTCAATAACAAGTATACCGATGAGATGCGCAAGCTGACCGAAGAGCATGGAACGACCATCGCGCAGGTCGTAAACATTGCTTCGCTTATCGAAAAGGAAGCCAAGCTGGCCAGCGAGCAGGCAACTATATCGGGCGTTATCTGGAACAGACTCAAAAACCCTGCGTCTTATCCTTATCTCGATATCGACGCCTCTCTGCTTTATGTCACGGGCCACAAGGAAAAGCTGACGGCAGAGGACCTTCAGATAGATTCGCCGTATAACCTTAGAAAGTATGCCGGTCTGCCGCCGACGGCCATATGCAACCCCGGCGTCGGCGCGCTGATCGCCGCGATATCTCCGGAAAGTCACAGCTATTATTACTATGTGTCCAAGGGGGACGGAAGCCATATCTTTTCCAAGACCCTTGAAGAGCACAACGCGGCGGTAGCCAGCGTTGGCGGGCAGTAAAGGGGGTATATATGAAAAAACCGGAAATACTCTCGCCGGCCGGCGATTTTGAAAAGCTGCGTTTCGCCGTCGAGTACGGCGCCGATGCCGTTTATATGGCCGGTAAAACATACGGCATGCGGACGGCATCGGGCAATTTTGACAGCGATGAGCTTTCAAAGGCCGTAAAGTATTGCCATGAGCGCGGGGTAAAATGCTTTGTGACGGTCAATGTCATGCCCCGCAACTCAGAGATCGACGCTCTGCCTGAATATCTGACATATCTTGATGAGATAGGTGTCAACGCTGTGATAGTTGCCGATATCGGGGTCATTCCTCTTGTTAAAAAGCATGCGCCCCATGTAAAGCTGCATATCAGCACCCAGGCCAGCATCGTCAATTACAGCTCGGCATGCATGTTCCATGATATGGGCGCCGACCGCATCGTCCTTGCAAGGGAGCTTCCCCTCGAGGATATCGCCGAAATACGGGCGAGGACGCCGTCCTCGCTGGAGCTTGAGACATTTGTTCATGGCTCGATGTGCATTTCTTATTCCGGCCGCTGTCTGCTTTCAAATGTTATGGCCGGAAGGGACGCCAATCACGGCAACTGCGCCCAGCCCTGCCGCTGGAATTACGCTGTGGTTGAAGAAAAGCGTCCGGGGCAGTATTACCCGGTATTTGAGGATGAGCGCGGAACATATGTGTTCAACTCGAAGGATATGTGCCTTATCGACCACATCCCCGAGCTGGTCAATGCCGGTATCGACAGCTTCAAGATCGAGGGTCGGGTCAAGACGGCCTATTACGCGGCCGTTATAACAAATGCCTATCGCCGCGCAGTCGACAAATATGCCGCCGAAGGCAGCCGGTATATCCTGCCCGATGTTATAAAAAATGAGGTCTATAAGGTCAGCCACCGCGATTACTACACCGGATTTTATTTTCACGATGATAAAAACGGAGAATACCGCGACGATGCCGCTTATATCCGCGATTGGGATGTCTGTGCATATGTTCTCGGCCGGGAGGAAAACGGACTGTGCAGGGTGGTGCAGAAAAACAAGTTTTCAAAGGGCGAGAGGCTCGAACTGCTGTCTCCCGGGAAAGACCCTGTTGATTTTATTGCCGAAGATATGTATGATATGGATATGACTCCGCTGGATTCGGCGCCCCATCCTAAAATGGAGCTATATCTCCGTGTGCCGGAGGATGCCGCGGAAATGTCTGTTATAAGAAAAAAATCAGTTTAAAAAGAAGGTTAATACAATGAAAAAACTCGGACTTAACGAATTGAGGGAGATGTACCTCAGCTTTTTTGAAAGCAAGGGGCATCTCAGGCTCGACAGCTTTCCGCTTGTGCCTCAGCATGACCAGTCCCTGCTTCTTATAAATGCCGGTATGGCCCCGCTCAAGCCTTATTTCACAGGCGAGCAGGAGCCGCCCGCCAGGCGTGTCACCACATGCCAGAAGTGTATCCGCACCCTTGATATCGACAATGTCGGCAAGGATGCCCGCCATGGCACATATTTCGAAATGCTCGGCAACTTCTCCTTCGGCGATTATTTCAAGAGAGAGGCCTGCACGTGGGCATGGGAGTTCATCACACAGAAGCTCGAGCTTCCGGTCGACCGCCTTTATGTTTCGGTCTATGTCGATGATGACGAGGCATATGATATCTGGACAAAAGAGATCGGCGTTGCCCCCGATCACATGGTACGCTTCGGTAAAGCGGATAACTTCTGGGAGATCGGTTCCGGCCCCTGCGGCCCCTGCTCGGAGATATATTTCGACCGCGGCGAGCAGTATAAATGCGATAACCCTGATTGCTTTGTCGGATGCGACTGTGACAGGTATATAGAGTTCTGGAATCTGGTTTTCAGCCAGTATAATAACGATGGCAAGGGCAACTATACGCCGCTGGCCCATAAAAATATCGACACGGGCATGGGAATGGAGCGTCTTGCCTGCATCATGCAGGAGGTCGATTCTCTCTTTGACGTCGATACCATCAAGCGCATCACAGAACATGTCTCGAGAATATGCAATGTCCAGTACGGCAGCGACGCCAAAAAAGATGTTTCGCTGAGGATCATCACCGATCACATCAGGAGCTCGACCATGCTGGTCTGCGACGGCGTTATGCCTTCCAACGAGGGCAGAGGCTATATCCTTCGCCGCCTGCTTAGAAGGGCCGCCCGCCACGGCCGTCTGCTCGGCGTTACAAAGCCCTTCCTTTACGAGGTCTGCGAAACTGTCATCAACGAGAACGAGGGTGCTTATCCCCAGCTCCGTGAAAAGCATGATTATATAGTAAAGCTCATAAAGAACGAGGAAGAGCGTTTCGGCGCTACCATTGAAAGCGGCCTTGTCAAGCTGGAATCCCTGATAGCCGACCTTAAGGCCGAGGGAAAGACACAGCTCGACGGCCAGGATGCCTTCAGGCTTTATGACACCGACGGATTCCCCATAGATCTTACGATAGAGATCCTCGAAGAGCAGGGCCTGACTGTCGATCGTGAAGGCTTTGATGCCTGTATGCAGGAGCAGAAAAAACGCGCCAAGGAGGCCCGCGGCAATACGACCTTCCTCGGATGGGAAGGCAGCGGCCTTTCGCTTCAGGATATCCCGGCAACGGTGTTCACCGGCTATGAGAAGCTGGAGGACAAGGGCAGTGTTCTTGCCATCGTCAGAGAAGGCGAGTTCAGCTCCAATGCCGTTGAAGGGGACGACGTCACGGTATTTCTTGATAAAACGCCTCTTTACGCCGAAAGCGGCGGACAGGTCGCCGACCACGGCGTTCTGACCTTCAAAAACGGTTCGGCAGAGGTAAGCAATGTCACAAAGACGGGCGACGGCCGCTTCATGCATATGGTCCATATCGTAAAGGGTGAGCTTTCGGTCGGAGATGAGGTCACGTCATCGGTCGACGCAGAGCGCAGGATGGGGGTTTCAAGGGCCCACTCGGCGACACATATGCTCCAGAGAGCCCTGCGTGAAGTCCTCGGCAGCCATGTCGAACAGGCAGGTTCGCTTGTCGAGCCCGATCGTCTCAGGTTCGACTTTACACATTTTTCGGCTCTTACCCCCGATGAGCTCAACAGGGTCGAGGATATCGTCAACAATGCCGCGCTCAGCGGATATGACATAGTAACGACAGAAATGCCCATCGACGAGGCAAAGAAGCTCGGCGCTATGGCGCTGTTCGGCGAAAAATACGGCAGCATCGTTCGCGTCGTAAGGATGGGCGATTATTCCACCGAGCTTTGCGGCGGTACACATCTGACCAACACCGCCAAGATCGGCGCATTCAAGATCGTCAGCGAAGTTTCGGCCGCGGCCGGCGTGAGAAGGATAGAGGCCGTATGCGGAAAGGCTGTCACACAGATTTTCCGTCAGGTCAATGATAACCTTGCAAAGGCAGCCGAGGTCCTTAAGACCTCTCCCGCCGAGCTTACGCGCAGAGCCATGCAGATGATGACCGAGCTGCGCCAGATCAGCCATGAAAAGGATCAGCTTACCGCCCGTCTGGCCTCGGCAAAGGCGGTCGAGCTCTTTAACTTTGCGCAGGTACAGGGTGATATAAAGGTCATTGCCGCAAAGGTGGACATTTCAAATATGGACGAGATGCGAGATCTGGCCGCTAAGGTAAAGGACAGGGGTCCGAATGTCGTCTGTGTTCTGGGCAGTGTCATCAGCGATTCCAAGGTCAACTTTGCCGCTGTCTGCGGCGAAGGCGCCGTAAAGGCCGGAGCTCATGCCGGCAACATCCTTAAGCAGGTCGCCAAGATCGCCGGCGGCGGCGGTGGCGGACGCCCCGACAGCGCAACGGCTGGCGGCAAGGATCCCGCCAAGCTGGAGGAGGCCCTTGAAGCTGTTAATAATATCGTCTCCGAGATGATAAAGAAATAAGAAAAGAGGATGTATAAATGAACAACTGCATTTTCTGTAAAATAGCGGCGGGTGAAATACCCAGCAAAAAGGCATACGAGGACGATAAGATACTCGCCTTTTACGATATAGAGCCCCAGGCCCCTGTCCATATTGTTATTATTCCCAAAGATCATTGCGCAGCCGGTATGGATGAGATCTCGGCCGAAAACAGCGCCGTTGTAGCTCACATTTTTGAGAGCATCCCCAAGATCGCGTTGAGCGTCGGTCTTACCGGCGGTTACAGGGTCGTCTGCAACTGCGGCGCAGATGCGGGGCAGACCGTCAGGCACATACATTTTCATATCCTGGGCGGAAAAGTTCTGGGCCCGATGGCCTAAGGCTATATGTTCGATCTGATAAAGCGGTTTGGCAAAGCGGCGGCAGGCAGAAAACTTGCCTGCTTTGCCGCCGCTTTTTCTGTTATCCTTTTTTGTTTATGCGGTAATCTATGCGATCTGAAGCTGGCGCTTTGCCTTTCCGGCGCTGCTTCAGTTGTTTTTGTTATTCTGCTCTCGGTGATAAGCCGACCGAAGCACGGGATCGTCACGGTCATTCTCGCCTGGATGGCGGCAGCCGCATTGTTTTATTTTAACATTTACGGCGTATACTCCGATGCCTTAAAATTGGCCGGGCAAAAGGGCGAGTTTCGGATAGAGATCACATCCTATCCGCGTGCCGCGTCACAAAGCACCATCTATGAAGGCCTGCTTTCCGGCGAGGGACATAAACAAAAGGTGACGCTGATCGTCTATGATATTGCGGATGATCTCTGCCCGGGCGACAATATAGTTGTCAACGGAAAGCTGGCCATGCAGTCGGACGAATATTTCACATCCTCGGCCGCCGAAAAAGAGTTTCTGACAGTCAGAGCATCGGCGGGGAAGATTGGCCTTGATACATCGGAAAGGCCGATAAAATACTATCCAAAGTATTTCTCTCACAAAATACAGAGTATCATAGACGCCTATCTTGAAGGGGATCAGGCCGCCCTGCTCAAAGCTCTGCTGACCGGCAGCAAGAGCGAAATGAGTATACGGCTGAAAAATGCACTCAGCCTGAGCGGCACATCCCATATCACGGCGGTGTCCGGCATGCATATCGGATTCATTGCGGCGGCCGGAGTATATCTGCTCGGCCGGAAGCATGGTATGATAGCCGCGCTTCCGGTCATGCTATTTTTCGGCATGTCGACCGGGATGAATCCGCCGGTTTTGCGCGCTTTGCTTATGGCGGCCATTGCATTGGGGGCTTTTGCCTTTGACCGGGAAAGCGATGGGGCAACGACCCTTTCGGCAGCACTTGTGCTTATTCTTGCTTTCGACCCCACGGCGATACTTTCCGTGTCGCTTCAGCTCTCCTTTGCGGCGGTGGCCGGCATCATGCTGTTCTACAGTCCGATTTTAAGGACCCTCAATGCATTCCTGCCCATAAAGCTGACCAAAAATAAGGCGGTGCGGGGAATCCTCATGAGCTTGGCGGCGTCGCTGTCGGCCACATTGGGTTCTTTCCCGATCTCTGCGATCTCCTTTGACCGTATATCTGTTATATCGCCTTTGAGCAATCTGGCGGTGCTATGGATGGTGCCGGTAATAATGTCATCCGGGGTCATACTTGTATTTGCCGCCTCGGTTTTTCCTCCGGCAGCGGCGCTGCTGGCTTTTATACCGGCGTATGCTTCAAAGGGTTTTATTTCTCTGATATATCTTTTTGCAGGGATACATCTTTCGTCGATTTCTTCGGGCAATTATCCGGCCCTTGCCGTCATGGCGGTCTGTTATGGCCTGTTAGCCTTTGGATACCTTATTCGTCCGAAGCTCAGGGTGGGTACTGTTGTCCTGACATTAGCGTCTATCCTGATGCTTTTTGCGGCGCATGTTGTTCACGAACGCACCGTTACCGATATAGAGGTATATGATTCAGGCCTGACCATGATATATTATTCCGGAAAGGCCGCTGCATTTCTGCCTCGAAATAGTGAACAGTGGAATTATATCGAAAAGGATTATTTGAACAGCCTTTATCTTCGTGGCCGTATGGAGACGGACAACATTTTTGACCAAGCCGCGGAAGAAGAGAGCCCAAATATAGATGGCGTCTATATTGTAAGGGATAACGGCGCGATCTCATATATTGCCGATCTCGGCGGCCATAAGACCGCATGGCTTTGCGGCGGCAGGAGAGGGCTGGCCTTCGCCGACATGCCCGATGAGCTGCGTCGAGTGGATGTGCTCGTTCTTGACAGAGATTTTGCCTGGGATTATTATCAGATGCGGCGGCTGAATGAATGTATATCGGCCGAAAATATTTTTGTCTGCGGCGGAGACGGAAGTAATATACATGCTTTTGACAAGCTGTTTTCAGGGGCAGAGATAAACTATATTGCAAAAGGCTCTTCGAAAACATTTGAGCTGAAATGAGGTGACAAAATGGCATACGAAAAAAAGAAGAACGACGAGAGCGTAAAGATCCTTAAAAACCATATCAAGGAAAAGAACCTTGCAAAGCTCTATGTTTTTTGCGGCGAGGAATCCTATCTCAAAGAATATTACCGGAAGACCATTGAGAAAATGATCTCCACCGGCGGCTTCGACAGCTTTAATATAATCTATCTCGACGACGAGGCCATAACAGAGGACAGCCTGACCGATGCCATCGAGAGCCTTCCTTTCGGCGCGGAAAAGAAGCTGATAGTCCTGCGCGACCCGCAGTTCGGCTGGGCGTCGAAGTTCAGAAAGCCCCTGCCGGAGGTTTTCGCGTCGCTGCCCGATTACGTCTGCATGATCCTTTATTATCAGGCCATCGAGTATAAACCGGACAAGCGCATGGCTCTTTATAAGAGCATTGAGAAGAACGGCGTTGTTGTCGAGTTCAACAAGGCCCGGGGTGCGGAGCTGGTCAACTGGCTGCGGCGTCGCTTTGCGGCCAATAATAAAGCTATATCTCCGGCCGATTGTGACTATATTATTTTCCTTTGCGGATCGCTGATGACCAACCTCATAACCGAGGTCGACAAGATATCCTCGTATGCCAAGGGAGATACTGTCACAAGAGACGATATAAACGCCGTGGCCTCGCGGGTGCTCGACGCCAGCGTTTTTGATCTGACCGACTGTGTGGCGGCCAAGGATTATCAAAAGGCCATTACAATATACAGGGATCTTATCGAAGCCAAAAACGAACCGATAGCCATCCTTGCCGCGCTGATAAGACAGGTGCAGCGTATCTATGCTGCGGCTCTCGCTCTGCAAAGCGGGAAGGGCGAAAAATATATCGCCGAGCTTTACGGTTTCCGTTCGTCATATCCGGCAAGACTGCTGATCGACGCCGCACGCCGGACGACTGTGCGGAAGGCGGCGCAGATACTTGACATTTGCTGCAATGCCGACACCGATATGAAGAGCAACATCCCTGATCCCGCACGCACACTTGAAATAGCTATATTAAGGATGGCCCAGCTGGAATCATGATAAAACTTTCGCAGGCGATCATCGTTGAAGGCAAATACGATAAAATAAAGCTCGACCAGATATTTGACGCCGTAATAGTTACAACAAACGGATTCGGGATTTTTAATGATAAGGAAAAATTAGAGTATATCCGAAGGCTGGCCAGGGAGCGCGGAGTGATAATTTTTACCGACCCTGACGGATCGGGTCTTGTCATAAGAAATCACCTTAAAAGCGTTCTGCCGCCCGAGTGTGTATATCACGCTTATATACCGGATATAAAAGGCAAGGAAAAAAGAAAGGCCCTGCCCGGAAAGGCAGGACTGCTGGGGGTAGAAGGCGTTGATGATAGGCTTATCATAGATGCCGTTATGGCCAGTGGCGTGGAGCGGCAGCCCGAAGGCGATGGAGCAAAAGAAAAAATCACTAAAACCGATATGTTCGAGCTTGGGCTGTCCGGCGGAAAGGGAAGTCAGGAAAAGCGAAGGCTCCTTGCGCAGAAGCTGCGGCTGCCGTCAAATATCAGCTCTAATGGTCTCCTCGATGCTGTAAACGCGCTGGGGTATTCAAAAGAAGATATTTATACTTTTTTGAGCAAATAAAAAAGACGCCTTCAAAGGCGTCTTTTTTCATATGTGATTTTTAGAATACCCTGCCGGAACCAATGTAATGAGAAGAATAATAAGAGCTGTCAAGCGAATCATAGCATATCGACTTGCCGGGGCGGGGAGAATGGATAAAAGAGTTGTTGCCCACATAGATGCCCACATGTCCAACACCCGAGCCGCCGTTAGAGAAGAAGACCAGATCGCCCGGCTGAAGCTCGGAGCGAGAGATCTTTGTAACGGAAGATTTATACTGGCTCGAAGAAGAGTGGGGAAGGCTTATATTGAAATGAGCATAAACATACTGTGTGAAGCCGGAACAGTCAAAGCCCTTGGGCGATGTACCGCCGTAAACATAGGGCGAACCGAGCAGCGTTGCGGCATAGTCGACTATTTGCTGACGGGTAGAAGAAGTCGATGCCGCGGGGGCAGAAGCTGCGGCCGAACCGTTTGCGGCTGTGGTGACAACATTCTCAACGATCTCGACATAGTCGGGATGGATGTAACCCTTATAGGAAGAGGTCTCGATCTTGAGCCAGCCGTTATTGATGCCGATGACCTTGACCTTTGTATCCTTTGTAAGCCTTGCAAGAACATCCCCGGAGGTATCGGGAATACTTCTCACATTAAGGACCTCGGTCGTGACCTTGGCAGCGCCGGGCTCAACATTCATAACGTCGGAGAGCTCGACATAATCAGCGCTGATATATCCGTTCTGTCCGGCATATGCGACCTTGTACCAGCCGCTGGATTCATCCAGAACCGCGACCCTTGCGCCGTTGGAGAGCTTGTCGACGACCGAAGCCGAGGTGGAAGCCTCTGCGCGCATATTGACCGAAGATGATACCTTAACTTCGCCGCCCTTTACGTCGTAAGCATTGGCGCTTATCGTAAGGAAAGCCGAAATGATCAATGTGAGAAAAAATGCCTTTTTGATTCGTTTGAAAAATGCCATTAGTAACCTCCGGAAATAGGAGACCGGCCTTATTTGGATGACAACGCCCTTTCAAGCCATATGGAAGCAATGTCCATCGCGTTGTAAAGCCCGTCTTTAGTTGTTGATTTCGTGATCCTGTCTTTGGAACTGATATCAGAATCTGTCAGCTGAAGCTGAACTGAAACTTTGTCGGCAACATCAAGGTCGTTTACCTTTTTAGAGGATAAGATCTGAAGCATAATGATGTATTTATCTGCCATGCTTCCGTAATAGATGATGTTGTCCTTTCTCAGTAGAGGACGTCCCTTATATGTCAAAGGGATATTGTTTTCGTTGTTAGCGCTCATAGCGTACCTCCGATATTCTTAATTATACCACACCGGTAACAAAAGTCAAACAAAAAGTAACAAACCGCTTACAAAATCTTGGGGCTAAAATTTGGTACATTTGCAATACAAAAATCTAAACCCTGCCGTATGGCAGGGTTCCGAATCATAATACTAATGCAGCAGCTTATACCGCACAAGCTCCTGCAGCAGCTCGTCACGATCCAGTTTGCGGATGAGGCTTCTGGCATTGTGATGATTTGTGATATATGTGGGGTCTTCAGAGAGGATATAACCGACGATCTGGTTTATCGGGTCATAGCCTTTCTCACGAAGCGCATCATATACGGTAGACAAAATATATTTCATTTCCGCGCCGGCATCATCGCTCACTTTAAACTTCTTTGTTCCATCTACCATTTTTCCCTCACCCTCCTTATTGATGATATAAAATATTATATTACATTTTGTGTTTAAAGTAAAGTGCTAATTGAAGTCGAATAAACCAAAAGGGGATCGGCATGCCGATCCCCTTGAAAGTAACACAGATATTTTTGGACAGAAGGATTATCAAGCCCTTATCGTCGCGCCGCAATCGGCTTCGAGGGTCTTAAGGATATCCGAGATGTAAGAGTCGATCTCGGCGTCGGTCAGAGTGTGATCGAAGCTGCGGAAGGCGAGGGCGAAAGCGACGCTCTTCTTGCCCGGGGCGACCTGAGCGCCTTCGTAGACATCGAAGAACTCGAGCTTTTCAAGATGCTCGCCTGCGGCCTTGCGTATGGCCTTTTCAAGCTGGACGACATATACGCCCTTGTCGCACAGGACAGCGATATCCCTTGTGACGGCGGGATACTTGGGCAGCGGGTGATAGGACTTATTGCTGTCGGTCAGCTCGAAGAGGGTGTTGCAGTCGAGCTCGGCCATATAGACCTCTGCGCCAATGCCGTAATTGGCGGCGACCTGCGGATGGATCTGACCGACGCGGCCGATGCGGTGACCCTCTATCGTTTCAAGGGTAGCGCACCTGCCGGGATGATAGCTGGGATCGTCGAAGCAGGGGATATATTCATAATCATCGACGGCACAGCTGGCCAGCAGAGCGTCGACGCAGCCCTTGAGTGTGAAGAAGTCGCCGTCGCCGTAAAGCGACATTGTAAGGATATTCTTCTCTTCGGGCAGCTGGGACATATCGGCATTTCCGTTTGCGTCAAGCTTGGGCAGAAAGACGGTGGCCTGTTCGAAAATGCGGGCATGGGGAGCGCGATAGTTATAGTTGCGGGCCATTACCTCGAGTATAGAGTGGATCGGCGTCGTGCGCATGAGGCTCTGATCCTCGCCGAGGGGGTTGGATATGACAACGGCCTTTCTGAGGGGAGAATCGGCGGGCAGGCAGAGCTGGTCAAAGACCTTCGGGCCAATAAAGGTAAGGGTCTTGGCCTCGCTGAATCCGGCGGCAAAGCATGCCGAGGACATCGTACGGTCAAACTTCTGCCTGAGTGTAAGGCCGCCCTTTGTCGTTTCGCCCGCAAAGCTGGTCGAGGCTATTTTGTCATAGCCGTAAAGACGTGCGATCTCTTCGGAGATATCGGCAAAGCCTTCGACATCGTCTCTCCAGAAGGGAACGATGATATCTTCGCCATCCATTTCAAAGCCGAGAAGATCAAGATCCTTGAGCATTTCATCGCGGGAAACATCCATGCCGATAAAACGGTTGATCCTGTCGGGATCAAACTTGATCCTGCGGTGCTCCTTCTTTACGGGATAGGTATCGACGATGCCGCTTATGACCTTGCCTGCGCCAAGCTCTTCGACAAGCTGGCAGGCACGCAGCAGGGCGGGCATGGTATTTTCACAGTCGAGGCCCTTCTCATATCTGCCGGAGGCCTCTGTGCGCATACCGATCTTTCTTGAGGCGACACGGACGGCGGGTCCGTCGAAGGTGGCGCTTTCGAATACGATCATTTTGGTCTGATCGGTGATCTCGCTGTTTTCACCGCCCATGACACCGGCGATGGCGATGGCCTTTTTGGGGTCGGTTATAAGAAGAGTATTTTCGGCGACGTTGCGTGTCTGGCCGTCAAGCGTGACGATCTGCTCTTCGGGGCGGCTGCGTCTTACGATGATGTGGCTGCCGTCGATGCAGGAGTAATCAAAGGCATGCATGGGCTGGCCGTATTCCACCATGACATAGTTTGTGATATCGACGATGTTATTTATCGGCCTGATGCCGGCGGCATGGAGCTTTTCACGCATCCATTTGGGGGAAGGCTCGATGACGATATCCTTTACCATCGCGGCAGAGTATCTGGGGCAGAGATCTGGGGCTTCGATATCGACCGACAGATAATCGGATATCTTATCCTCGGTCGGGGCCTTGATCTCGGGCTGGGGAAGTGTGAGAGGAAGCTCGAAAGAGGCCGCCGTCTCGCGGGCAAGCCCGATCATGCTGAGGCAGTCGGGGCGGTTGGGCGTGATCTCGAACTCGACGACGACATCGTCGAGGCCAAGGACCTTTCTTATGTCATCGCCGGGCTTGCCATAGCCCTCGGGCATGACAAGGATACCGTTTTCGATGGCATAGGGGCATTCGTGAAGGGTAAGGTCCAGCTCGGCGATAGAGCAGAGCATACCGTTGGATTCAACGCCGCGCATGACGGTCTTTTTGATCTCGATACCGCCGGGCAGCTTTGCCGGATGGAGGGCGGCGGGGACAAGATCGCCGACCTTGAGGTTTGTGGCGCCGGTCACGATCTGGACGGGCTTTTCGGCGCCGACGTCGATCATGCAGATGACCAACTTGTCGGCGTCGGGATGCTTTTCGATCGAAAGCACACGGCCGCAGACGACATTTTCTATCTCTGCGCCAAGCTCCTCCCAGCCTTCGACTTTCGAACCGGTCATGGTCATTCTCGAGGAATACTCTTTGGGAGAGACGTCTATTTTCACATAATCATTGAGCCATTTAAAGGGCATGTTCATATCGCGGATACCTCCTTAGAATTGCTTTAAAAAGCGAAGATCGTTTTCGAACAGAAGACGCATGTCGTCTATGTTGAAGCGGCGCATTACGATACGCTCGAGGCCGATGCCGAAGGCAAAGCCGGAATATACCTCGGGGTCGATGCCGCAGTTCTGAAGAACGCGGGGATGGACCATGCCGCAGCCGAGGATCTCGATCCAGCCCTCGCCCTTACACAGGCGGCAGCCCTTGCCGCCGCATTTGAAGCACATGACGTCCATTTCGGCCGAAGGCTCGGTAAAGGGGAAGTGATGGGGGCGGAAGCGGACGACCGTATCGTTGCCGTAAAGCTGCTTTGCGAAAACTTCAAGCGTACCCTTGAGGTCGCCCATCGTGATCCCCTTGTCGACGACAAGACCCTCGATCTGATGGAAAACGGGGGAATGAGTGGCGTCAACGGCATCGCTGCGGTAAACGCGGCCGGGGGCGATGATGCGGATGGGGGGCTTCTGCTTTTCCATCGTTCTGACCTGGACAGGCGACGTCTGCGTGCGGAGAACTATATTATCGTTGATATAGAAGGTATCCTGCGTATCCCTTGCGGGGTGGTTCTTGGGGATGTTGAGGGCTTCGAAGTTGTAATAATCCAGCTCGACCTCGGGGCCGTTGACGATCGAAAAGCCCATAGAAGAGAATATGTCATATATCTCGTCAAGAACTATGCTGAGGGGGTGCTTCTTACCGAACTCCATTTTTTCGCCGGGCAGCGTGACGTCGATGGTCTCCGATTTGATCTTGAGCTCGGCGGCCTTTGCGCTTATCTCGGCCGATGCCTTGTCGAGCGCACCGCTGAGACGCTCGCGCACCTCGTTGGCCAGCTGGCCGAAAACGGGACGCTCTTCGGCAGAGAGCTTGCCCATCGTGCGAAGGATCTGGGTCAGCTCGCCCTTTTTGCCGAGGTATTTGACCCTTACGTTTTCAAGCTCATCCTTGACGGAAGCCGAGGATATGTCATCCAGGCCTCTTTTGAGGATAAGATCAAGCTGTTCTTTCATTTGTGTTCTCCTCCATATTCTCGTGACTGTTCTTTGAAAAGACAGGTGGCCGCAAAAAGAAAAAGCCTTCGTCCGCAAGGGACGAAAGCTCTGCTTCCGCGGTACCACCCAATTTCCCGCACAGAGCGGGCACTTGCGTCCTGTAACGGGGACGTCCGTTTCCCATTAATTGCCCGGGGACGTTCGTGGGAAAAACTCCAAAGGGAACTTCATATACAGATCCTCCGGCGGCTCTCAGCCACGGCCGCCTTCTCTGAAGGATAGACCGGTATATTACTTGCTTTATCACAGTCTTTTGATTATTCAGCTATAATGTAATATATACCATAATCCACGCCTGTTTTCAATAAGTTTTGCAAAAAACTTTGTTTTTCATTATAATCTAAACAAAGACGGCTTTGAAGTATACGAGAGCGGGAAACAGGGGTGTGTTTATGGAAATACTGAATGGGATAGATATGGAAGGTACAGCGCGGTTCAAGACCCTTATCGTCAAGGAAACCTTTATGGCCGGTGTATACACTCC
>CAKUAK010000051.1 GCA_934636325.1 uncultured Eubacteriales bacterium | reverse complement strand
GGGATATACCCCGGCTCTGGCTGTTGGTGTGTTCAGGCGTTTTCGCCCAGGCGAACGACCGTTACATAGGTGTTGAAAAGAATGAAGTCGCCGCTCGAGGTCGAAAAGGTGATATATGACGGCGCGGTCTCGACTGTGATCGGCATGGTCAGGGTAAGGGCAGTCGTCTCGCCTGCAGAGGTGAAGCGGTGGCTGGCCGAATTGATGGCCGCGGTCGCGCCATTGAGACTGAGCGAGACCGTCAGGTCGTCGGGCAGCTCGGCATCGGCAGCGGGGACAGCCGTGGTCTGGAATACGACCTGATATACACCCGGCTGGTTGAGATAGATGTCAGACCTCCCGGCTATATGGGTGATGGTCGTACCGGTGGCCAGGATATCCTCTGTGAATGCCACCGAGCCGCCGACCGTCGACTGGCGCTGTTCTGTGTTGGATGCCGCCAGCACATCGGGCACATAGACAGGTCCGGCTGGTCCCACCGGACCTGTCGGCCCGGCAGCTCCTGTCGCACCTGTCGCACCTGTGGGTCCGGCAGGCCCCCTCGGCCCTACTGGCCCGGCAGGACCTATCGGTCCGGCAGGCCCCATTGGTCCTATCGGACCGGCGATAAGGGTCGGGCAGCAGGGGGGAGGACAGGGCGGATAAGGCGGCGGACAGGTGGGCCTGCGGTATTCGCGGTCATTTCCGGCGCGGCGCGCGGCCGGAGTGAACTCTGCCATACTGTTGTTGAAGCAGTTTATCGTTTTGGTCGAATAAAAGTCAAAATCCGGATGGTTTGCCATAAGAAACCTCCTTGGTCTTGTCTGGGACGCCGGGGCTCCCGGCGTCTGTTATATAATATGAAGCCGGATCTGCGCAGGTCACAGAGGTTTCAAATAATGGACACTAAAAGCCGCGGGCGGTAATTGAAAATCGCTTTTGTTTTTGGTATGATAACTCTATACGATATAAATGTATAAGAGGAATGACATGAAAAAGTTTTTTGCATTTGTGCTTGCCTTTGCGCTTATGACAGGCTGCGGGGTCAGGGAGACCGCCGACAGCGATATTATCTCCGCACCGGGTGCCGCCGATGATATCACGGCCGGGGAGCAGCAGACCGAAGATCAGACGCCACAACTGCCCGAGGAGCCCGAGCCGGAGAATATCACCCTCAGGTTCACGGCCGTTGGGGACAACCTTATCCACAATACCCTGTCGATCGACAGCAGGATAGACGGCGGCTATGATTTTTCTCATATATATGCCGGTGTGGCCGACCGTATAGAGGGCAGCGACATCGCCTTTATAAATCAGGAGGTCCCCCTCGACGGCACAGAGGGGGCTTATCCGACCCTGAGTGCGCCCAGAGAGGTGGCGGCGGCCATCCATGATATAGGTTTCAATGTGGCGTCGCTGGCCAATAACCATATGGCCGACAAGGGCACAGGCGGACTTATCTCTACTGTCGAAGCGCTCAAAAATGCGGGCTTCGAGGGTATAGTCGGCGGATATGCCGATAAAGAAACGGCGGCACAGCCGGTCATAATAGAGAAGAACGGTGTAAGATTCGGCTTTCTTGCCTATACCTACGGCCTCAATTCGGGCCTCGGCGGCGGAAACGACTGGATGATAGATCGGATCGGCCGCGAGAAGATACAGGCCGACGTTGAGGCCATAAGGCCGCTCTGCGATTTTCTCGCCGTTTCCATGCATTGGGGAACGGAATATCAAAAGACAGCGTCTGATCCACAGCGCGAATATGCCGAGCTTCTGGCGTCGCTCGACGTCGATCTAATTATAGGTACCCATCCCCATGTCCTTCAGTCCGCCGAGTGGATCGACAGGGATGGCAAGGAGCAGACCCTCTGCATATACTCCCTCGGCAACTTTGTGTCTGGCCAGCGCGAAGAGGACAGGCTCCTCGGCGGTATACTTGAGCTTGAGCTGGAGTTTACGGCCGACGGGCAGTTTGTCGGATATAAAAGCGCCGATATAGAGGGGGTCGTGACCCACTATAATTACGGAAACAAGGGCTTTGCGCTTTATATGCTCGATGATTATACCGAAGAGCTGGCGGCGGCCCACGGTCTGCATAAATACGATCTGCCGATAACCCTCGGATATTTCACCGACCGCATGACCGGCATAAGGGAGTCGATCAAACGATGAGGTTCTGCGGCATAGAGGTCGAAAACAGATATTTTCTCGCCCCCATGGCGGGCGTTACCGATGATGCCTTCCGCCGGATATGCGAGGGCTTCGGCGCCGCCCTGACCTATACCGAGATGGTCAGCGCCAAGGCGCTGACCTACCATGACGCCAAGACGGCGACGCTGCTGCGCATCCACAAGGGTGCGCGGCCCTGCTTCGCCCAGATATTCGGGAGCCAGCCCGATGTCATGGCCGAGGGTGCGCGGCTGGCCCTTGAGATATCGGGGGCCGACGGAATAGATATAAATATGGGATGTCCCGTGTCAAAGATAGTCGGCAACGGAGAGGGCAGCGCCCTTATGAAAGAGCCGGAGAAGGCGGCGGCGATAGTTGAGGCCGTCAGGCGCGCGGTATCAGTGCCGGTGACGGTGAAGTTCCGCAAGGGCTTCGCCTCGGACAGCAATACCTGTGCCGACTTCGCACGAATGATGGAGCAGGCGGGGGCCGACGCCATGTGCATCCACGGCCGCACCCGGGCGCAGATGTATTCCGGGGAATCGGATCTTGAGGCGGTGGCCGCCGTCAAGCGTGCGGTATCGGTCCCGGTCATTGCGTCGGGGGATCTTTTTTCACCCAGACGGTGCATCGAGACCTTCGAGCGCACGGGAGTTGATTTTGTAATGATCGCGCGGGGCGCCGAGGGGCGTCCGTATATATTCGAGGATTGCCTGCGGTATGAAAAGGGCGAAGAGCCGCTCGGGCGGACGGCGGGAGAGATACTTGACGTCATGCTCGGCCATGCGGAGGCAATGTGTGAGGAAAAGGAAGAGAATAAGGCTATGGTCGAGTTCCGCAAGCATGGGCTGTGGTATCTCGGTCATTTTATGGGTGTAAAGCATTTTAAGGTCAAGATGGCGGGGATCACCCGGCTCTCGGAGCTCCGTGAGCTTTGCGATGAGATAAGAGAGGCCGATCCCGGCGTCAAGGAGGTGTAGGGGCATGAACGAGAAGGAGCTCGTTCGAAGGGCCAAGGAAGGAGAACAGGCGGCCTTTGAACAGCTTGTGACCATGTATGAGAAGAAGGTCTATGCGACGGCATACCGGTATCTCGGGAACGAGGCCGACGCCCTCGATATGTCTCAGGAGGTCTTTATAAGGGTATTCAGATTTCTTGGCAAGTTCAACGAGGACAGCAGCTTTTCTACATGGCTTTATCGGATAACGATAAATGTATGTAAGGACGGCATCAAAAAGCGCGGCAGCCGCAACGAGCTGCCGCTGGAGATGCCCGACGATGAAAAAGGCACATATGTAAATGAGATAAGGGACGACCGTTATGACCCGGTCGATATTTACGAGCGCGCCGAGCTCAACCGAACGATACGTGACGGCATAGAATCCCTTCCGCCCAATTACCGCGATATAATAATAATGCGCGATGTATGCGGGCTTTCTTATGAAGAGATATCCGACACACTTAAGCTGGAAATAGGAACGGTAAAATCAAGAATTTCCCGTGCAAGAGAACGAATGAGAAAATACCTGTTACAATACGGGAACAAACCCGCATCCTTTCGGTCTAATCCATGAAAGGAAGATCTGATATGAAAGTTTGCAATGGAAACAAGTTGTTGATAAGCCAGCTTATCGACGGTGAATTGTCTCCGGAGGAAGAGCTTCAGCTCAGGGATCACATGGATCACTGTCCGGCATGCCGGGCATACTATGATGAGCTCAGCTTTGTTTCGGGGCATATGGATGATATCGACTTCCCGGATGATCTGCACGCTTCGATAATGTCGGCCGTAGAGCAAAGCCGGGGCGGCGGGAAAAAGCCGCTGCGCTTTGGGCGGAAGGCCCCGCCTGTCATCGGCGCGGTGGCCGCGGCGATAATGATAGTCTTTGCCGGCGTCATCGGTGTGAAAAGCGGGATCATATCATTCGGGAGCAGCGATAACTCATACGAAAGCGCCAATATGTCGGGCAGTGCCGAGACGGCCGATCTGATGATGGCCGCGCCGCAGATGTCGCTTATTCCGGCCGACGGCAGCCAGGCCGATGAAGAGGCCGCCGACGGAGAAGACGGTGGGGGTGGAGAGACGGTCGACAGAAAGACCGGAAGCTCCTATCCGGTGACGATCGACAGCACGATGACCGGATGGTTCAATTCGGCGGAAGGCAATGTGACCGTCCTGAAACAGATCGATATGGAAAGCTATACAGACAGCGGCGAGGAATTGACCGCGCGGGTCGAAGAGCTTTCGGCGGCGTTGGACGGTCAATTCAGCGGATACGGTTTTTATATGGTGGCCTTTGGGCAGAGCCAGGATCTGCCCGATGTTTTTGCCGATCAGGCCGGTGATGTTTATCCCGGAATGACTTTGCTTATTGATGTCAAAAATGATCTGTCGGTCAGAGAACAGATCAGCTGCAGTATGACAGAGAATGGTTTTGATGTGTACGATGACCAGGACGGCGAATATTTCACGATAGACGCCGAAGCAGAGGATGGCCTTGTTATAATAGAGCTCGACGGGGAATAGCCCCGGGGCCTTGGATATAAAATAAATAAGGGGGCTGTCCGCGGCGGATCAGCCCCCTGTTTTTATCCTTGATAATCTTCAAGCAGCATGGCCAGCTCGTCGTCGCTTTCGACGGCGATGCCGTCCGACAGCAGATCCCTGTCGGCGCGGGGAAGCCCGGCGACCGGATAGTCGATTGCCGTTATGAGCTCTCCGCTGACGCCGGAGTAGACGGCGACAATGCCGTCCGATTCGCGCACAAGGTATTTGGGCGGTGGATCGGCCTCCGACGCGGCCGTGCCATAAAGTGCGGCGGCGACGGCTGCGGCAGCCGCGCAGGCCGCGGTCATCTTTGCGTATACCGGTAATTTCATATAAAGTGCGCACCTCTTTTTTAGACAGTATGCCCGGCAAAAGCCGCCTTGATACATGGGATATCATGCGCGGGCAAATAGATTTTGCTTTTCGGGCGCTCATGTGGTATACTGCTAGATATAATGGTTGTTTTATCGGCTTTTGCCGGGCGGTGTGACAGGCCGCATATTTCTTCGGAGGAGAAACAACAGTGACTATACAGAAAAACAAAAAGGCAAAGCGCGCGCTGCGCTATACAGGCTTCGTGCTGGTTACGCTCCTGCTCATCGGCTTGACATGTACGGCGATATGCGGCGTCGCATTTGCATATTACATCAAGACCTACGTCAGCTCCGACGTCGATATCGACCTCGACAGCTTCCGCCTTAACTTCACCAGCTTTATCTATTATATAGATAAAGAGACCGGCCAGGAGGTCGAGCTCGAGCAGCTCCACGGCACGGAGAACCGTGTCTGGGCAGATATCGAAGAGATACCGCAGATGCTTCAGGACGCCTTTATTTCGGTCGAGGACGCAAGGTTCAAGACCCATCACGGCGTCGACTGGAAGAGGACCATCGGTGCGGCGCTCAATTATGTCGTAAAGTTCCGCGATAATTTCGGTGGCGGTTCGACCATCACACAGCAGCTCATCAAAAACCTAACGGGCGATGACGAGACCTCTGTAAAGCGTAAAATACAGGAGGTCATGCGCGCGCTGGAGCTCGAGAAGAACTACAGCAAGGACGATATCCTTGAGATGTATCTCAACACCATCTTCTTCGGCCAGCGTGCCTATGGAGTCAGGCAGGCGGCCCAGACCTATTTCGGAAAAGAACTCAACGAGTTGACCCTTGCCGAATGCGCGTCGATCGCGGGAATAACCAAGAATCCGTATAAATACGATCTCTTCAGATTCCCGGAATACAACGCCGAGCGCCGCACCATTGTTCTTAAAGAAATGCTCAAGTATGAGAAAATCACTCAGGAGCAGTACGACCAGGCGGTTTCCGAGGATGTCAAGCCTGTGCGCAGCAGCGAGAGCGGCGAGAACGGGCAGTATCAGTCGTATTTTGTCGATGCCATCATAAGCTCGGTCATAAACGATCTTGTCGAGCAGAAGGGATACAGCAGGGATACAGCCCAGCTGCTGCTTTATACCGGCGGCCTGAAGATAGTTTCGACCATCGACGTCGATATACAGGCGGCCATGGACGAGGTGTTCACCGATACCGATAATTTCCCGGGAAAGATGGGCACCGACGGCACGATGCCCCAGGCGGCAATGGTCCTTATGGATCCCTATACCGGCGAGGTCAAGGCCCTTTACGGAGGCAGGGGAGAGAAGCAGGGCAACCGCGTCCTCAACAGGGCGACCCAGACGAAGCGTTCCCCCGGTTCCTCGATAAAGCCTCTTACAGTCTATGCTCCGGCTATCGAAGCGGGACTTATAACCCCGATTACCGTTATCGACGACGTGCCTAAGAATTTTGAGATCCGTGAAAGCGGATGGCCAAAAAACGAAAACAATGTATATAGCGGCAAAACGACGATACTCCGCGGTATCGCCCAGTCGCTCAATACGATAGCCGTCGATGTCACGATGAGGCTTACGCCGGAAAAGTCCTTTGACTTTGCATATAACAGGCTCAATATGTCGACCCTCGTCCAGGCGAGGACGGTAACAAAGAAGAACGGCGATACCGAGGTGCAGTCGGACGTCAGCCTCGGCCCAATGGCGCTGGGCGGTCTTACCGACGGCGTGACGGTCATTGACATGGCGGCGGCATATTCCTCCTTCACCAATGACGGATATTATACAAAGCCGGTGCTTTATACAAAGATATACAGCTCGAGCGGCGAGCTGCTTCTTGAAAATACATCGGAAAAGACACAGGCCATGAGCTCTAAAACGGCCACATATATGATAGAGCTTCTCAAAAATGTCGTCAGCAACGGCACAGGAACACGGGCCGCGCTGGGCGGCGGCATCGAGGTCGGAGGCAAGACAGGTACGACGACCAGCAACTATGATCGCTGGTTTGCCGGCATCACGCCCTATTATACCGGCGTCGTCTGGTTCGGTTATGACCGCCAGCAGGAGGTAAAGGGTGTTTCAATGAACCCGGCCCTTTATCTCTGGAAAGAGGTAATGTCACGCGTCCACAGCGGCCTCGAGGCGAAAAAGTTCAATGAATCGACAGAACTGGTGTCGGTCAGCTATTGCCTCGACAGCGGCCTTCTGCCCTCGGAAAACTGTTCCAAGGACGAGCGCGGCAGCAGGATAGCCACGGCCTATGTCGCAAGAGAGGACGTGCCCACCGAGACCTGTAATGTCCATGTCATGACCGAGATCTGCGCCGAGAGCGGCAAGCAGGCAAACGAGTTCTGCCCCATCGACGAGGTCAAGCAGGTGGCAAGGATACTTGCTGAAGACAGGAACTTCCCGGTCGCCGTCAGCGTCAGCGACAGCGCATACTGCATAAAGCCCGACGAGGTCTGTGATATCCATAATGCCGATAACGACGGCAACGCCGTCGACGATCCCAATAAGTGGCCCGATCAGGAGAATCCGCCTCTGGGTCCCGATGATGTCGACGACTGGATGGATAATATGCCCGATCCCGATCAGGGGGGCAGCACCTTTGACGACTGGTGGAACAGCCTTTTCCCCGATAATAACAACGGAAACAGACGCTGATATCCCGATAAAGACCAAGCCCCCGGATATGCCGCCGGGGGCTTGGAAATTGATATAGAGGCGAGATAAAGAGATGAACCTAACTCATTTAAAATACGCCATAGAGGTCGAAAAGACGGGCTCTATAACAAAGGCGGCCGAAAATCTTTATATGGGCCAGCCCAACCTGAGCCGCGTCATCAAAGAGCTGGAGGATGTCGCCGAGATAAAGATATTCCGGCGAACGTCAAAGGGCATCGTACCGACCGAGAACGGCAGGATATTTCTCAACAAGGCCCGCGAGATCGTCAGGGAATCCCAGGAGCTCGAGGATATGTTCAAAAACAGCCGCGGACGCCGCCAGCATTTCCGCGTGGCGGGTCAAAGCTCATGCAGCCTGCTTTACGCCTTCGAGCGTACAGCCGATATTTTGAGCCGCGACGGCAATTACGACTGTTATCTTGAAGAGTGCACCTCTACCGACGCGCTGGAGCATGTCTTGCATGACGAGTGCCATATCGGTATAATCAAATCGAGCAGCGCCGATATGGATACCCTCCAGCAGGCGCTTTGGGAGCGCAATGTCAGATGTATGCCGGTCGGCGGCTTCCGCCATGCTCTTATACTCCACAGCGACCATCCGCTTGCCGGAAACGACATGGTGACAGCCGATATGCTTGAGGAATATACCCTTGTCACATCGGGCGGGCGCAAGGACGAGGGCGGCGCCGCAAGGCTGGTCTGCGCCAGATCGGTCTCTACCTGCCTGTCGATGCTGGTCTCTATCCCCGGCAGCTATATGCTATCCCGCCCCTTCCCGGCCGATATCGCAAGACGCTATGACCTTGTCATGAAAAGCTATGACGACGGCCGCGGCGAAATGAGCGATTTTCTCATACACCGTTCCGAGCATAAGCCCAACGATGCCGAAAGCATTTTTACGGAAGAGTTTTCAAGGGCATACTGGGATATAAACGGACGCCTTATTGTAAAATAGACAAAAATAAACGCCTTTTGACACAAGCAAAAGGCGTTTGATTTTTATAGAGTGATAAAACAGGCTCAGTTTTTGTCGCTGTCGTCGGTGCTGTTTTTGACCTCGTCTATTATAGAGTCGATATCGGGAACGACAGGGGCGTCGTGCTTCTCAACGTCAAAGAAGGACATATTGTCCTTTGCCGCCGATTCAACACTGTCGTTGGCTTCATCCTGCCTGACATATTTCACAGGGGGGCAGAGATACCATGCGGCGCAGTAGATTGCCATGGCTATAACGGCGGCCAGCTGGGCAAGGGTGATAATCTGATCATATCTGCCGATCGACAGAAGGCGGCTGACCGTCATAAGGGATGTCAGCATGATCGCGCCGGGAATGGAGAAGCTGATGACAAAGCTGCGCGACAAGCCAAGAAAACGCATCGACGTGACCGCATATGCCGCAAGGGTCATAAGGGCGACAGAGACCATCTCTGTGGCATATACGTTCATGTTGGGGCATGCCGCGGCATATTCCTTATACATCTGAAGCAGGAAAATGCTCATGAAGAATACCGGCACGACAGAGAACATCCCGGCCTTTTCGGCGTCCGAAGATGATGCCGTAAAGATAAAGGCGAAGGCCGAGATAAGGGCAAGGGCCAGCGCGCAGGCCAGAAGGATGTCGATCCGGTCGTTGAACATGGAAATGAGCTCTATGCCCGAGGCGGCAAAAAGCATGAAGGAGGATATGACAGAGGCCGTTTTGAAGCCTGTGCCCGAGATATGGGTCTGGGGCGAAGGGCGGCTGCCCTGAAGAACGGCCATCAGCCCGAACAGGGCAAGGACGCCGCCGCAGAGGCCGTAATAGAGCCCGCCGGGATGTGCAGGGTCGACAGCCAGCACGCGGTAAGCGCCGATGAGAGCGCCGGATATGACGGCGCAGATGAGCAAGGTCATTTTACGCGATATTTTCATAATTCAGCTTCCAATCTGCATAGAATAGTTACATAGGCAAAGCCGATATCACGGATCCAGCCGCCATATCGGTTCAAAAATGATTATAACATAAAACGCAAAGAAATTGCAGAAAACTTTTTTGAAAGGAATAAAAATGAAAAGGCTGCTTCTCTTGATCCTGTGTGTTCTGGCCATCGTATTCGCCATGCCGCTCTTTACCGTCGGCACGGAAAGCCGGGATGACGGTAAGGACGGATATTCCGACGGCGCGGAGCCGGTGGGGGACGGAAATACTTTTGACGAGAAAACATCAATAACCCTTCTCGACGGCGGAGAGGTAAAGACCCTCAGCCTTCACGATTATCTTCGCGGAGTCGTTGCGGCCGAGATGCCGGCCTCTTTTCCTGAAGAAGCCCTCAAGGCCCAGGCCCTTGCCGCCCGTACATACACCATGTATACGCTAAAGCTTTATGATGACGGTATGGCCATCCCCGAGCGGCACAACGGCGCGCAGCTCTGCTCCGACCATACACACTGCAAGGCCTACTGTGATATAGATTCGGACAAGACACAGATGTGGGGCGACAACGCCGATTTTTATGCCGACAAGATTGCAAAGGCCGTCGAGGATACCGACGGGATAATAGCGACATATAAGGGCCAGCCCATCGCCGCCGTTTTCCATTCGACCTCCTCGGCCATGACCGAGAGCGCCGTTTCGGTGTGGGGCAATGATACCCCCTATCTGGTCAGCGTGGAAAGCCCGGGCAGCGAGGAAGCCCCGCGATATCACGGCCAGGTCACGATAACGGCCGAAGAGTTCAGGCAGAAGATGCTGTTGGTTTACCCCGAAATGGATTTTTCCGAAACACCCGATAAATGGTTCAAGGATTCAAACAGATCAGAGGCCGGAGGGGTGATCGACGTCTCGGTCGGCGGAGTAAGGGTCAGCGGGGTCTGGCTGCGCGCCCAGCTGGGGCTCAATTCGACAAACTTCAAATATTCGGTCAAGGATGATGTACTGTATTTCGATACCATCGGGTATGGCCACGGCGTCGGGATGAGCCAGTACGGCGCAAAGGCCCTTGCCGAAGAGGGCAAGACCTTTGACGAAATAATAAAATGGTATTACACAGGGGTCGATCTGACCATCAAATCATAGATCAAAACTGAATAAAGACAGCGCCGCGGGGCGATAATAGCCTTGGAGGTGCTGATAAAATGAATAACGATAAAGGCGGGGGAGCGCTGGGCAAGCTGATAAACTTTGCCGAGGATAAGGGTTTTTACATAATCCTTATGCTTTGCGTCATTGCAATAGGCATTTCGGGTTATGTCCTTTTCTTTTTCCCCGACGATGATAACACGGCCGGTATAGGCATGGGGGAGGGCCTTTCGGCGGGCATCCCGTCGGGTGCCGATATCCTGCCGGACAATATGCCGGAGATCCCCGATGTGACGGTCAGGCTCGAACAGGAGGAGAACCCGGCATCCTCGGATGCTCCGACCGTTCCCGAAAAACCGGCAAAAACGCCTGGAAAGGCCGAGGAGACATGGCTTTTCAGTAAAACGCCCGAATACCTTATGCCGGTCTCGGGCGAGGTCATCCGCGGTTATTCGATGGACACGCTGGTATATGACCGCACGATGGACGACTGGCGCACACACAACGGGATCGACATCGCGTGCAGTGACGGAGACTCCGTCGTGGCTATCGCGGGCGGCGCTGTCAGCCGCGTGTACGAGGACAAGCTGCTGGGCACGGTCATAGTCATCGAGCATGACGGCGGTTACCAGAGCGTCTATTGCGGCCTTGCGGCAAATACGACGATGGGCGAGGGGATGACGGTCGAGGCCGGGCAGGAGATCGGCGCGGCCGGCAGCACGAATAAGACCGAGAGCCGTCTGGAGCCCCATATCCATCTTTCCGTACTGAAGGACGGGGAGTATGTCGATCCCGCCGGCTTAAAGCTGAAATAAGAAAAGGTCTGCGGCGAAAAACCGCAGACCTTTTTAGCCGGTATTATTAGAACTTCATCTCATAGCAGACGAAATCACAGCCGTACTCGCTGACCTCTCCGGCGCGATGGAAGCCGATCGAATCATAGAGGTGGAGGGTAACGGGGTTGGCCTTTGAGGCGTGGAAGAAAACGCCGTCATAGCCCAGCTCTCTGGCGTGTTCGAGCGAGGCCAGCATGACCTTGCGGCCGAGGCCGTGACCCTGGAGCTTGGGGGATACACAGAAGCGGGCCAGAGCGCAGGGATTTTTTATCTCGGGATCCCATGTCGTTATATCCTCGGCCTCGTCGTTGGCAGTATAGTCGCCCCAGGAGCAGAAGAGCATGATCGAGATTATCTGCCCCTCATGCACGACCTTACAGAGCCTGTGCAGGGCAATGTCATTGCGAAGTATATCACGGGACGGATATTCGTCGTCCCAATCGGTGGTCTTGGTCTCGGAGGCTGCCAGACGGCAGAGGGCATATATTTCGTCAAGATCCTCAGGCAGGGCCGGAACGAGGACCGGTTTGATCTCTTCCTGCATATTGCTTACCTTCTTTTTGTTGGTTTTGGGTATTTATTATAATAAAGCAGTCAGGCGGAAAAATCAATCAGAAATCATATCCGGTCTGATCCTGCTGTTCGTCGAGCACGAACTCGATATCGTGGACGGCGCCATTGCGGTAATAGGTAAGTGTAACGGTATCGCCGGCCTTATACTGATTCCTGATGGTGCAGGCGTCGGAGACCGAACGCACGGGGCTGCCGCACAGATGGGTTATTATGTCGCCGGTCTGAAGCCCGACCCTTGCCGCGCCGGAGTCCTCGGCGATAACGTCGACCATAAGGCCGCGGGGCAGGCCGTAGAAGGTGGCGGCAAGCTGGCTGACCGTCCTGACCGATACGCCGACAAGGGGACGCCCGGATACATATCCGTCGGAGACCAGCTCTTCGACGATCGGCTTGACGGTGTTTATCGGGATGGCGAAGCCGATGCCCTCATAGCCCGAGGCCGATATCTTTGCCGATGTGACGCCGATGACCTGGCCGTATCTGTTGAGAAGCGGCCCGCCCGAGTTGCCGGGGTTGATCGAGGCGTCGGTCTGGATAAGCTCCATCGTATTGCTGTCGATGGTGATCTCGCGGTTGGTGGCCGAGATTATACCGGCCGTTACGGTGCCCTGGAGCTGTATACCGCCGGGGTTGCCGATGGCAATGGCCGGTTCTCCCGCCGTCAGCGTGTCGGAATCGCCGAAGTCGGCCGGGGTGAGATCGGTGCAGGGTATCTTCAGCACCGCGATGTCAGAATAGGGGTCGGAGCCGATGAGATAAGCCGGATAATTCGTGCCGTCATAGAGCACGACGGTTATGCTGTCCCCGCCCGAGATGACATGATTGTTGGTGACGATATATCCATCGTCGCTCATGATTATGCCGGAGCCTGAATCGCTTGTCGAAAAGCTGGAATAGCTCTCGGAGACTATGCCGACGACGCTCTGACGCGCATGCTCCACGACGCCGCTGACATCATAGGTCGTGATAAGCTGGCTTTCATCCCCCGAGGGCTGACGGGTATCGAGGGTAAAGCCGCTTTTGTTGGTGTCTTCGCGGCCGGTGACGGTCTGGTCGTTCTGGCTTTGGGAAGCATCGGAGGGCGTCGTGCCGTTGACCATGCGGCGGAAGATGAAGCCGCCGCTGAAAAGTCCAATGGTGACGGCCGACATCGTTATGATCAAAATTATGAGAAAACCGAAAAGACAGCCCCTTCGCCTTAGGGCGGCGCGCCTGCGCCGGGCCATTATCTCATCATAGCTGCGGAAGGGCATGTTCTCGTAATAGTACGAATGATCGTCGTCGCCGTCGCTTTTATTTCTTTTATCGCTTAGCAATTTTCTCACCTCAGTTTGCCGGGATGTTGAAGCAGAACTCTGTCTTGCCGTCCTGGCTTTTGGCATATATATCTCCGCCGTGCTTGCCGATTATCGTCTTGGATATATAGAGCCCAAGACCCGAGCCGTTGGGGTTATTGCCCCTGGACTTGTCGCTTTTATAGAAGCGCTCGAAGATGTATTTAAGGCTCTCGGGGTCGATCTCGCTGCCGGTGTTCTGGATATTGAATTGAAGCCGACCGCCTTTGACCGCCATGAATATCTTCAGCGATCCGCCGTCGTTGACAAACTTGAGGGCATTGTCAAAGAGGTTATATATTACCTGGAATATGGCGTCGTGGTTGGCGTTGACCGTGCAGCTTTCAGGGATATCGAGCTCGAGCTCGATCTTTTTCTCGTTGATCTTCTGCTCGAAGCTGAAGGCGATGCGATAGACCATCTCGCTTATATCAAAGGGCGCTTTTGTAAGGGTGTCGCTCGATTCGAGACGCGAAACGGTCAGCATGCCGTTGGCCAGACGGGACAGACGCTTTATTTCGGAAGAAACTATCCCGAGATAATAAGCCTGTTTTTCCGGCGGGATCGTGCCGTCGAGTATGCCGTCGACAAAGCCGCCGATGGTCGTCATCGGGGTGCGCAGGTCGTGAGATACGTTTGCGATAAGATCGCGCCGCATCATCTCGTTGTTGGCTATCGACTCGGCCATGTTGTTGAAGCTGGCCGCCATTTCGAACACCTCGTCATGGTGAGAGGGCAGGGGGATGCGGGCCGAATAATCGCCGCGGGCAAACTGCTTTGCCGCCGCGGCTATCTGTTTGAGGGGCTTGACCGACGACCATGTTATAAAGTATGTGACGATAAGGGTCAGGGCCATGACGCATATCGTCATGAAAAAGAAGGTCGAAAGAATGTTGACAAAGAAGGTCAGCGTGCCCTCCGACGGGATTGCCGTGAAGATGAGTATCTCGGGCTGTATGCTGTCCTGTATGACGGCCGATTTTCCCAGGATAAAATGACTTGAAGAGAGATATCCGTTAAAATCGGATATCTCGTAATAGCTGCCGCTGCTTATGACCTCTGAAACGGCCTTCTGCGGGACATATCCGCCCTGCTGGGAATAACAGCCGCTCGTATCGGCGACAAGAAGCATCGCACCCTCTGAATCGGTGACAAATATGACGCCGTCACAGTCGTCGGCCAGCTGTGTCATCGTCGTCCGGTATATTTTGGCCGCCGGGGCGATGTCGGCAATGATGGCGCTGTTTTCAAGATAGGATACCGTGCTCTCGGTGGCCTTGTCGGCCGTCTCGGTCAGCATGTTCATCTTTTCCTGAAGGGCGAACTGGTTTATCTGATAGGCAAAGGTACTGCCCAGGGCGCTGAAGCTCAGCAGGATGACGATGGCGTATATGATGAAGTTTCGAAAGAATATTCCTTTCATAAATGCTTTCCGGCATTGCCCGGGCTGCGCTATTTATCAAGCAGCTCGAACTTATAGCCGACTCCCCATACTGTCTTTATTTCCCACTTGGGGGATACGTCCTGGAGCTTTTCACGCAGGCGCTTGACGTGGACGTCGACCGTGCGCGTGTCGCCGAAATAATCAAAGCCCCAGACGTCGTCGAGAAGCTGGGCGCGGGTGAACACCCTGTTGGGGGAGGAGGCAAGGAAGTACAGGAGCTCGATCTCTTTGGGCGGGATCTCCATCTTCTTGCCCTTGACGGTTATGTTATAGGATTCCTTGTCGATGATAAGGTTGTCGAACTCCAGCTTTTTTGGGGCTTCGTCATCGCCGTAGCGGCGGAGGACGGCGCGGATGCGGGCGATAAGCTCGCGGGTCTCGAAGGGCTTTGTGACATAATCGTCGGCGCCCAGGTCAAGTCCGGCCACCTTGTCGAAGGTCTCTCCCTTTGCCGTAAGCATGATGACGGGGGTCTTGGAGATTTCGCGGATCTGCTTCATGACCTGGGTGCCGTCCATGACCGGCATCATGAGATCGAGCAGAACAAGATCGGGGTGGACACGCTTGAAGGCGCGCATCCCTTCCATTCCGTCCTGCGCCGTTTCGACCTTATAGCCTTCCTGTTCGAGATAGAGCCTGAGAAGCTCGCGGATGTTGGCGTCGTCTTCTACGATGAGGATGGTTTTCTGCATGTATATGCACCTCTTTCGGGTAATATATGAAAAGCTGCAGCGCCCGGAAGTATCCGGGTCTCGCCGCTGCTTTTATTATAGTTTAGCGCCTTGTTTTTTGGATTAATAATTTGTAAACAATGGGTGACATAAATTGTACAAAAAGCCCCTGATACTGCTTTTTCAAAACATTTTGCCCCCAAAGGTAATGTAAAACGGAAAAAGACGAAAAAAGCTCCCCGCGCCCGGGAGGGCGCGGAGAGCGATGGATGATCCAAGCTATTCGGCCTTGGAGATATCGGTTCCGAAGTATTTTTCGGACAGAGACGCGAGGGTGCCGTCCTTATCCATTTCGGCAAGGGCATCGTTGATGGCCGAAAGAAGCGTGGCCGTGTCGTCGCTCTTGCGGACGGGGATGGCGACCTGCTCGACCTCGTCGGAATAGGCGGCGATCTTGACGTTGGCGTCGGGATGGGCCTTGAGGTAATCGAAGAAGGTGACCTCGGCATTGAGGGTGGCGTCAATGCGCCCGGCCAGAAGCAGCTCGATGGTCTGGTTGAGGTCGTCTACGCCGGTGACCTCGGCGCCATAGGCTTCGGCCTGGGTGGCATAGGTGCTGGAGATGGTGTTGGCCGTCTTTTTGCCGTTCAGATCCTCCATCGAGGATATTTCATCGTAATCGCCCCTGACGATAACGGCCGTGCGGTTATAGGCATAGGGGGTAGAGAAGTTGTATTTTTCCTCTCTGTCGGGCGTGATGCCGACGCCGTTGACCATGATGTCATAGCGTCCGGCGTCAAGACCGGCCAGCAGGCCGTCCCACTCGCCCTCGACAAAATTGGCCTTTACGCCGAGCTTTTCGGCAATGGCGTTTGCCACCTCGACATCATATCCGACAAGGTTATCGTTCTCGTCGTGATAGGTCCAGGGGGCCCATGTGCCTTCCATGGCGACGGTGATCTCTCCGCGGGACTTGATCTGGTCGAGGAGGTCGCCGGAGGTCTCGTTCTGAGAGCCGTCGGTCTGGCTGCCGTTCTGAGATGCCTGGCCGTCGTTGCCGCCGCAGGCCGTCAGGACAGCCGCCAGCACCATGAGCATGGCCGCCAGAAGGGCTGTGATCCGTGTCTTTTTCATTCTGCATTACTCCTTTATGTTTTAAAATTTAAAAGCAAATGAAATTATTCGAACTGGCCGCTGATGGTGCGCAGGAAGGCGCGGGTGCGCTCTTCCCTCGGCGATGCGAAGAACTCCCTGGGCGGAGCTTCCTCGACGACGACGCCCTGCTCCATAAAGATGACCTTGTTGGAGACATTGCGGGCAAAGCCCATCTCGTGGGTGACGACCAGCATGGTCATGCCCTCGGAGGCCAGCTGACGCATGACCGAGAGGACCTCGCCGGTCAGCTCGGGGTCAAGAGCCGAGGTCGGCTCGTCGAAAAAGATGATCTCCGGCTGTGTGGCAAGGGCCCTTGCAATGGCGACGCGCTGCTGCTGTCCGCCTGAAAGCTGACTGGGGTAAAATGTGCTGCGGTCGGCCATGCCGACCTTTTCAAGCATCTTCATGCCGATATATTCGGCCTCATTTTTATCCATTTTGCGGCCGATGACAAGGCCCTCGGTGACATTCTGGATAGCCGTTTTGTTCAGAAAGAGATTGTAGCTCTGAAAGACAAAGGCCGTCTTTTTGCGGTATTCGAGTATATCCCTTTTGCCGACATGCCCCATCCTGTATTCGCGGCCGTCGAAGATGAGAGAGCCGCTGTCGGCCGTCTCAAGAAAATTGACGCAGCGAAGAAGGGTCGTCTTGCCAGAGCCGCTTGGGCCCAGTATGGCGGCGACATCACCCTGCTCGACATTGAGGCTTATGCCGCGAAGGACCTCGGTCTTGCCGAAGGATTTTCTTATATCTCTTATCTCCAGCATGGCTCAGTCCTCCTGCTTCTGATAGGAATTAAGGCGCTTTTCGCCATAGGTCTGGAGCTTTGTCAGAACGGTGGAGAAAAGCAGATATATAAGGCCGACCTCAATGTAAAGAGCCAGCGGCTCATAGGTGCGGGCGACGATGCGCTGTGTAGTCATGAACATTTCGGTGACGGTGACATTGGCGGCCAGCGACGTGTCTTTTACAAGGGCGATGAGCGAATTGGAAAGGGATGGGAAGGCCGTCCGCATGGCCTGGGGCAGGACTATGCGCCGGATGGTCTGGAAATATGTAAGGCCGACACATTCTCCGGCTTCGAGCTGTCCCCTTGGGACCGATTCGAGGGCGGCGCGGATGGTCTCGGCGTCATACGCGCCGGTGTTTATGGCAAAGACGATGACGGCGGCGGGGAAGGGCTCTAAGAGTATTCCCAGATTCGGCAGGCCGAAGAATATGACAAAAAGCTGGACAAGAAGGGGGGTGCCGCGAATTATCCATATGTAAAACCGGGCGATGGGGGTAAGCACCGGCACCTTTGCGAACTGGATGAGGGCCACCACCGTGGCGATTATCATTGCAAAAAAGAATGATATCACGGTAAGGGGTATCGTGGCCGTAAAGCCGGGAATGAGTATTTTCCAGAAAGAATCGACCAGAAGGTCGATCAGACGCTGACTCATATTTAAAAGCTCCTTTCGGCTTGCAGACTTTGTTATTCATACTGAAACAGTGTACATTATACAGCAGAGTTATTAGTTGTGTCAAATACCTTTGTTATATATCTCACCATTACCTCGGGGCATGGAAGCGGCAGCTTTGATATTGACGGCACCGGCGATGCTATGGAGGCGCGGCCGACCCAAGGGCAACTTGACTATTGAGAAAAAAAGCCCGATGTGCTGCAATCACATTGCCGTACATTTCTTTTTAAGGAAGCGGCGGCCGGAACGGCATAAGGCCGGATGCGCCCGCGGCGGCGAAAATAATGTCCGCGCACGGGATCACGGGTCTCGGTATGGCCATAAGGCGCGTGCGTGATCGAGAAAAATAACGAAAGGCGAAAGCCCCGGCATATACGGGGGCTTCGAATAGGTGAAAGATAAAATGAAATTAGGTATCGAGGGCGATTCATCTGATTCTATATCTCAATATTACTCCATAAATACCGATAATTCTTGATTTCAGCGTATTTTCTGCACAAATGTCCACTATATAACTTCATGCAATTCCATA
>CAKUAK010000050.1 GCA_934636325.1 uncultured Eubacteriales bacterium | reverse complement strand
TATCAGATCTATCGGGGCCCCCGGAAAACCGGAGATTTTGCGGGGTGAAGTGACGCTCTATCCCACGAGCTACGGGCGCATATATGAAGTTGTGAAAAAACCAATGGGAATGTCAGAGCCCGCGAGCGTCAGACTCCGACAAACGCCAAAGGCGTTCCGCCGCGAAAGCGGCGTATCAGATCTATCGGGGTCCCCGGAAAACCGGAGGTTTTGCGGGGTGAAATGACGCTCTATCCCACGAGCCACGGGCGCATATAACCTATATACAATACATACTATGCTAACAGAAGCATTATATCACGACATTTAATGCTTGTAAACAACAAATCACCTGATATAATATTGATGAAAGAAGCGCCGCGCGGCGCTTGGAACGGAGATGAACATATAAATGGATAAACACGAGCCGCAGCCTATGGACCGTCAGCTTTTCCGCGAGACGGCAGAGGGCGGAAAGACATGCATGGTCTGCTTTATGGCCGAATGGTCGCAGCCATCGCGAGAGATGAATGATATAATAGCCGATATAACCCACAAATGGTATGGCAGCGTGCCTGTGTATGCCGTCGACCCCGATGAAGAGCCCTTCATAATGTCGGAATACTCGATAAACGCCGTACCGGCCTTCATCATATTTAAAGACGGGAAAGAAGCCGGACGCATAGTCGGGCTTCGCACATTCGAGCAGATGGACAGATTCATCGAAGAAAACGCTGTATAAGAGAGGATAAAGATGTCACAGACCTTCAGAACATCCCCTGTGGGATTCAACAAGAAAGATGTCGTAGATTACATAGAAAAGCTGGTCGCAGAGCGCGACGCCGATATGGCGAGGCTCAGGGAGGAGATATCCGGTCTCGAGAAGCAGGTATCAGAGCTTGAGGGATACCGGGATAAGGCCGAGGAGCTGGAGACCCAGGTATCTTCCCTTGAAGAGAAAATATCTGGGATCGAAGAGCAGAATGTGCAGCTTGAGTCTCGGCTCGAAGAGAGCGCAAGGCAGCTCGAAGAGTCGGAGAAGGCCCACAGCGGGCTTCAGGAAAGGCTCGACGACAGCCTCAAAGAGCTGGAGGAGACCGAAAAGTGCCGGGCCGAGCATGAAAGGACGTCCGAGGAACTCAGGGCACAGCTTGAAGAGGAGCGGGACCGTTCATCGCAGCTCAACTGCCGCATTGACGATCTGCTTGAAGAGAATGTCAGCCTTAAAAAGCACAATCTGCGTCTGCTCGAGCTCAACGAAGAGCTCAAGCGCCGTCCGATTCCCGAAGAAAAGGCCGAGGTGAAGGCGCAGCTGGAGGAAAAGCCCGCCGGTGCGGGCGAGCTTTTCAGCGCGTTCAAGACGAGGCTGCTTGAAATATCGACCGAGCTTTCGTCGTTGGCGCAGGCCATACTCGACGCCGAAAAGCGCGAAGCCGCCGAAGAGCAGGCTGTTCCCGCCCAACCGCTGGAGTGCGATGATGCCGGTATAGACGAAGAAAGCGGCGAAGAGATATCAACAGGCTGTGAAATTCCGCCGGAGGGCGATCACACATACTCGAAAAAGGGACTTTCGGTGCGCGAGATCATCGAGCGTCTGCGAACGATAGGAGACAGACTGATATAGCCGGGATATTATTTAATAAGCCCCCTGTGCATGCGTGCACAGGGGGCTTTGCGTCAGAAATGATATGCGATCACAGGCATATTTTTTTGACCAGAGAGCACCAGTCGCCGGGGTGAAGACCGAGAAGCTCTTCATGCTTCATATCCAGCTCGTGTATGATGGGATCCTTAAAATACCTGTGGTATCTTTCAAGATATTTTTCGCCCATCTTTTTGGCATAGAACACATGGATCTCGGTCTCGCCGTTTTCGATGTGCTCGGGCAGCGGCGTTGTCAGATCCGATCTGAACTGGTTTTTCAGGCTTTCCTTTGTGATGAAGCTCATGTCGTATTTATCCCTGCCGGTCATGGCAACAAAGGCGCGGTTATAAGGGTCGGCCATTTGACGCTCGAAGCGCTTCTGCATGAACCAGGAGCTGTATTGCCCGGTGTGGATGAAGCCGTATATCGCCTTTACCATTATTCCGGTCAATACCCCGGCCTTCAGCTTTCCGGCCTGATCGAGGTCGGAGCCGCCGATGATGCCGTATTTCATGTGGATATTGTGCCTTGCGGCAATGTGTGCGACAAATGTCCCGCCAAGGGAACAGCCATAAGAGGCGTGTATGCGGCTGCCGTAATTGCCGAGTATGTATCCTTCTATCTTTTCAAGCTCGTCAGAGACCGTCGTATAGCTTTCACGGTCGCTCTCGTCGAAGCCGGTATAGGCGACGGCGGCGACCAGAAAGCTCTTTGACAGTTCATCTATAACATGCCCGAAGTTGCCCTTCCAATAGCACGCAGTACCGGGAAAGAGCATGATGACCGGGGAGCTTTTATCCCCGAACTCGTGTACGGTCATACTTGATACCTCCGATCATGGCGGCGATCGGTCTGCCGCGGCTTACATGTCTATTCCGTTGTCGGGGGCGCTGTCGACCGACGGTGCAGCGGTCTGAACAGGTTCGGGAGAGCCGAGACGATAGAAAACAGCGCCGTAAGGCGAGACAGCAGATAGGCCATTTTTGATTGTCGGGAAGGCGCCCAGAGCCGTGAAGGCATAGATCATGGCCAGATTGCCGTAATAGGAGGAGGCGTCGAGCATGTCCTCGCTTATCCAATAGGGGATGCTCTGAAAAGATGTCAGCAGATCGAGGTCATAGCCCTCGGCCGACAGCTGACGGACGATAGAGAGCGCCCAGTCGGCTCGGTTTCCGATATAGACCATTGCGGCCATGATGACGACGCTTATGATGACACCCTTGCGGCTTATCTTGCCGCCCAGCAGCTCATAGCCCTTTACCGTGCAGGCCGCCATGATAAAGCCCGAGATAGCCGAAATATATCCCAGCTGACCGATCAGCACGATCGCCGCCATGCCGATCAGAGAACCGAGAAGAGCGCCGACGACGCCCGAGACCATGCTCTCTTTTTTCAGGTGGCGGGCCTGCTCTGACAGAACGGCCGACCGGCTGCGGGTCTCGAAAGCGCCCTGGCTGAGTATGCAGGGCACGCCGGCACACATGTATACGTCAAGTCCGGCCGTCGTGCCGGTATCCTGACAGCAGTTGACATAGCCCGCGCCCGACAGCAGCTCGGCCGCGTCGTCAAGGGCGGCAAGCAGCTTGGCCTTTATTTTTTCGCGGCCGGTAAGGGCCTTGCTCACGCTGAAGCTGACGCAGAAGCCGTTTACGACGCAGCCCGCGATGTTTTTATTCTTTTTGATGCCGCTGAGCATGGTTTTGCGCTCGGGGGGCTGGCCGGCCTGGCAGACCGATGTGGTCACCCCGAACATATTGTCCTGGGCGCCCGGGCCTACATAAAAAAGATATCCCCTGTATGTTCCGAAAAGCACCCCGGAGTTGGCGTCCTGGCGGAGATGAGTCTCGGCGGCGACAGCCTCTAAGATAGATATGTCTTTTGCTTTCATTGTGATGGCTCCTTTGCGTTGTTTGATTTATCGAGACCTCGAAAATAATATCACGAAAAAACTTTGCATACAACAGCGTTATCCGTTTATGGCTATCCACGCGCCGGAAAGGGCCATAAAGATATAAACGACGCTTTTAAGCTTTGCGGCGTCGATGCGCTTGAAAAGGGCCGAACCGGCAAAGCTGCCGATCAGAAGGCCGATAAGCCCCGATATGACCTGCGGCGTGATGCCGGCCGGTATCATATTGCTGAAATAGCGTATCAGCAGAAGATATATATTACTGACGAGAAAATAACACTGTATCGTCGCCATGTATTTCTTCTTGTCATCTATGACCGAGATGAAATAGAGCACCATCGGCGGGCCGCTGACCGAAAAGAGGCCGCCGCAGGCCCCGGATATGATTCCGGCTATTCCGGCGCTGGCCAGCGTCGGCTTTATCCGCACGCGGTCGCTGAAGAAATAGAGCCATATGGCCAGCAGTATGAGAAATACCCCCAGCGCCCTTTTATATATAGGCGACGGGCGCGAGGCCATCAGGAATGTCCCAAAGGTCGAGCCGCAGAGGCCGAAAAGGCAGGGCAGCCACAGCTGGCGCAGGTCGATGTGACGCCATACGCGGGCAAGTATGACCGAGTTGAGCACCAGCGACAGCAGGGTAGAGATGGCAAGGGATGATTGATAGGGCAGGAAAAGCGGCATTATCGCCATCATGATTATGCCAAAGCCAAAACCGGTCAGCGATTGAAGAAAGGCGCTTCCGGCCGACATTGCCCCGAGAAACACAGTTTGCAGCATAAGATCCCCCATTAATCTTCTTTAGACCGGCGTTTGATTCCGGCCGATGCTATCATGGTACAATAACCTTGAAAATAATGCAACAGAAAGCGGCATGGCTGAAGCCATGCCGCCCTGCTTGTCAAAAAGTCTGTGATATCACAGACTT
>CAKUAK010000049.1 GCA_934636325.1 uncultured Eubacteriales bacterium | reverse complement strand
TTAAAACCATTTTCAAAAGCTCAATCTGACTTTCGTCTTTTACTGCTTGAAAAGTACCTTTTCAAACCTCAAATAAATCTCAGGGTTGTGCTTGTTCTTGGTGTTGTTTAATTTACAAAGTGCTTTTCTTGACCGTTTTATCAGTCCCGCTCCATCTCATCAAGCTCCTCGCTCCGAAGCTCTCTGTCCGCTTCTTCGTGGCCGCTCTCTTTGGTGCTTGCTTATAATACCATGCCATTCCCACCTTGTCAACACTTTTTTTCATTATTTTTTGATCTTTTTTCGAAAAACGTGTATTTTGGGTTTTTCGACATCTGATATACAGTATATTGTAGGTATGCGCAATATTCTGTATGATGAAAAATCGTGTTTTCCCGGGATGACCGCCGAAAAAAATCTTATTTTTCCGAATATTTTTCGAAAAATCTTTTTTCCGGCCTGCCATTATTCTACCCCATATATCTGTGTAATGCAACTGTAACTTGACTTTTACCCTGTCCGACCGTATTATTTTTGTACAGGGACGGCTCTTATCATATAATATATAAGAGCGCGCCGCGGGCGGCCCGGCTTCGCAAACCCCATTTACTCTATATATAAGGAGGCGCCGGCATTGGCAAAGGAAGGCACAAAGACTATAACCCTAAACCGCAAGGCCCGGCACGACTATTTTATAGAGGATACCTATGAGGCCGGCATATCCCTCGCCGGGACAGAGGTCAAATCCCTGCGCCAGGGCACGGTCAACCTGAAGGACAGCTACTGCATCATTAAAGACGGCGAGCTCTTCATGGTCGGCGCCCATATCAGCCCCTATGAAAAGGGCAATATATTCAATAAGGATCCGATGCGCACCCGCAAGCTGCTCATGCACAAGCGCGAGATCGCCAAGATGCAGATGCTGGTGCAGCGCGACGGCTATTCCCTCATCCCCCTCTCCCTTTACTTCAAGAACGCGAGGGTCAAGGTCGAGCTGGGGCTGGCAAAGGGCAAGAAGCTCTATGACAAGCGCGAATCGGCGGCCAAGAGCGATGCCGCCCGGGAGATCGACAGGGCGATGAAATCGCGCCGCAACGGATAGATGACCTTCAGCACTACAATTTAATATCGTTTATCTGCATGGGGGCGTACCGGTTTCGACGGGGGCGCTGAGGCAGGTCAAGCGGGCAGAAGCGCATATCTTCTTTAAAATGTGCAAACCTTTATAAATTAAACAACAACAATAAACTTGCTGTTGCTGCTTAATTAATAGCAGCCGTCCTTGCCGGAAGGGCCACGAGCCGGTTTAAGGGCGTGGATTAAGTGGCGGACGTGAGTACGCAAAGCTTTGAGTGTGCCATGCATCATGAAGCTACCGGACCCGTGAGTGTGTCGGCTCACGCGCGGGCGAGGGAATCCAAATAACCGTCTGCGCCCGGAGAAAGATCTGTGGATGTACTTTCGGACAGGGGTTCGACTCCCCTCGCCTCCACCAAAAAAGAGAGCATCACGATGTGTTGCTCTCTTTTTTGGTGCTCCGCTCCTTTCAGTCGCTTCGCCCGGATATTTAAATAGCTCGGGGCGGCAAAGCCGCTCCTGCGCGTTCCGGCGCACCTGCGCCGCCGGCCGGACGGCCGGTTTGTTCGCTCCATCGCCGCTTCGCTGGTTTGTGATTTGATAAAACGGGAATAGACAGCGAAGATATCCGGAAGTCATCTGGCACTAAAGCCGAACAGCCGGAACCTTTCAGATGATATTGATGTATAAAATAAAAACAGCGGCATTGTATACTGCGGAGGTAATATGCAATGCCGTTATTCCCATGTTATACCGTGGATAAAAGCTTGAAAAAAGAAGTTTTTATGGAAAAACAATCGGTTTGAAGAAACGAGAACTGCTTTCGCAGTTCGCGTTTTCATATCTACTCCCCTCGCGTTAAGAAGGCGTTAAGGCCCATTTTATCCTCTCAAAAGCGATTGCCGCGGGGCACGGAATCGTATATAATTTATTTTGTGCAAGTATGCATTGGGAAGCATACTGTTTTTATTTCCGCCCCCGGGGCGGAGAACGGGATATTTGGAGCATGCGGAAGAGGGGGATCGCACATGAAGCAAAAAGCAAGGATGAGCATTTATGCCCACCTGCTGATATCGCTGGTGCTCATCGGGATACTTGTCCCGATGGGCTATACCGCAATGCAGATGGGGCTGTTTTCGGCAGAGCCGACGGTCGACATCCATCCGACGGCGCCCGAGGGCGCGGCGACCCTTATCGTCGCCACCGACCGGGATTTCTGCCCCAATTCATACATAAACGGCGACGGCGAGCTCTCCGGCCTGTATATCGAGATCATGACCGAGGCCGCCAACCGCCTCGGCGTCATACCCGAGTTCCGCACCGGCGCGTGGCTCGACTGCCGCCAGATGCTGACCGACGGCGAGGCCGACGTTCTGCTCGGCCTTGAGATATTCTCCAACATGGAGGGGGCGCTGCGCACCATCCCGATATGCTCGGACGAGCTTCGGGTCTATGGCCACGATACCATCGACAGCGCCGCCGCCCTGGCCGGAAAGAGGGTGGCCATCATGGCCCGCTCGGTCATCGAGACGACCTATGACCTACAATGCACATATGTGGAGTTCTATTCCAACAAAGAGATCCTTCAGGCCGTAGAGGACGGCCAGGCCGACTATTCGATATGCCATTCGGCCGTTTCGTCCAAGATGATAGAGCATTACGGCTTCGATCTCGAACCCAGCCTTATCATATCGAAGAGCTATCCCGCCCTGGCCGTCAGCGACAGCCGCCCCGACCTGCGCTCGTCGCTCAACACCGTCCTTCAGAAGATGT
Source organism: uncultured Eubacteriales bacterium (assembly GCA_934636325.1). Classification (GTDB taxonomy): domain Bacteria; phylum Bacillota; class Clostridia; order Oscillospirales; family Butyricicoccaceae; genus RGIG1902. The sequence goes on along the minus strand of CAKUAK010000049.1, from coordinate 2,165 downwards.
CTTTCGACGGCACGATCGGCCGCCTTCAGGACAAATGGATAACCGAGTTCACCAAGAACAAATCCCTCTCCTATGTCTTTTCGGACAACCATCTCTTCTATCTGACCTTCTTCTTCAGCCTGACCATCGCCGTCTGCATCGTCTTTATCTTCTATATCCTCGATAAAAACCAGAAGCAGTACATCGCCTCTCTGCTCGACTATCAGCAGCAGCTGACCCTCTCCAAGGAGGAGGCCGAATCGGCCAACCAGGCCAAGAGCGTATTTTTGTCCCACATGAGCCACGACATCCGCACGCCGATGAACGGCATAATGGGCATGGTGGCCCGCATACGGCGCAGCGAGGACGACCCCGCCGTCATAAACGACTGTCTCGACCGCATCGACGCCACCTCCGGCCATCTTCTGTCTCTGCTCAACGATATCCTCGACATGAGCGCGCTGGAGCAGGGCAAGGTGACGCCCGAGCATATCCCCTTCGATCTTGACAAAGAGCTCGGCACCGTCGGCATCATCGCCGACCAGATAACCAACGACAAGCATGTCACCATCGCCTTCGATCCTTCGGCCGTCACCCACCGCCGCCTTGTGGGCAGCCCCCTGCATCTGCGGCGCATCCTTCTGAATCTGCTGAGCAATTCGGTCAAATACAACCGCCCGGGCGGCCGGGTCGACGTCACGGTCACCGAAGAGCCCCAGGGCGCTTCCCGCTCGCGCTTCATATTCAGGGTCAGCGACACCGGCGTCGGCATGAGCCCCGAGTTCATCCGCGAGCATCTGTATAAGCCCTTCACCCAGGAAAACGACAATGTCCGCACGGTATATCAGGGCACGGGTCTCGGCATGTCGATCGTCTATGGCCTTGTGCGGGCCATGGGCGGAACCATAGAGGTCGACAGCACCCCGAATGTCGGGACGACCTTCACCGTCACCCTGACCTTCGATATCGCCGATCCCTCTGTCCCGGCCTGCGGCGAGGCCGCCGCCCCGGAGGATATATCGGGCATGAAGGTCCTTGTCGTCGAGGATAACGCCCTCAACCTCGAGATCGCCCGCTCGCTTTTAGAGGACGGCGGAGCGCAGGTGACGTCGGCCGAAAACGGCAAAGAGGCCGTCGAGGTCTTCTCGGCCTCTTCGGCCGGATATTTCGACGCCATACTGATGGATATAATGATGCCGGTCATGGACGGCATCGCGGCCGCAAGGGCCATCCGCGCTCTCCCCCGCCCCGACGCCGCCGAGGTCCCGATCATCGCCATGACGGCCAACGCCTTTGCCGAGGACGAAGAGAGCACCCATGCCGCCGGCATGAACGAGCATCTTACAAAGCCGATCGACTCGGTCCGCCTCCACCGCGTCCTGGCGAAGTATAAAGTGAAATGACCCCTTTAAAGATCAAGCCCCGCGGGGCTTCTTATTTATTTTCCCGCGCCGCAGCTCTCGGCCGCGGCGGCCACGGCGTCGGCCACCAGCTTTTCTGCCTGCGGCCTGAGATCGAGCCCCAGGACATACTCTATCGCCCTCTCGCGCCGCTCTTTGGGCACATCATAAATATTGAGCACACAGTCGATATACCGGCGCAGCTTGCGCTCCATCGTAAAATACATGTCGCAGGGCCGGGCCATAAAGCTGCGGGTCACCCCGGCGGCCGCCAGCTCGAGCTCGTAATGGTCGGCCTCGGTGGCCTCCGGCAGGAACTCCCGGAACAGCCTGCCGACCTCCCCCGCCATGCGGCGATAGATATACTCCGAGGTCTCCGGCAGAGTATAGGCGTCGACATATATCTCGCGCAGCGGCGCCGAAAGCTCGGTTATATGCAGCTGCAGCGCCGTCTCGGCGGCATAGAGCATGACCGGGTCGCCGCTTCCGCCAAGCAGCTCTCCCGCGCGGCTGAACTGGCCGTCGAACATTATCTTTACAAGGGCAAGCAGCAGCTCCTCCTTGGTGTCAAAGGCCGAAAAGAATGTCGACGGAGACATCCCCGCGGCCACGGCTATCGATGCCGTCGAGGTCTTTTCATACCCCTGATCGAGGAAAAGCCCCATGGCGGCGTGGATCATTCTGTTGCGGCTGGCGATACCCTTTGCGTAACTGCCTCTGGGCATATGCTGTCCCTCCCGAAAGCGTCATCATAGATATACTTTTTCACATTATATAGCCTATTAT
>CAKUAK010000048.1 GCA_934636325.1 uncultured Eubacteriales bacterium | reverse complement strand
TATAGGTGGCCGCGATATTCATATGCTCGACCGGAGTCCGGGCCCACATGGAAATTGCACGCTGGAGCCCCGGACGGCGATAAAAAATCAGCGGCGACGCGCAGAGGTCGTCCCGGCTTACGGCCTGCTTTTGCGCCAGCGGACAGTCTGACGGCATGAGCAGCCCTATCCTCGCACTGTCGGGCAGCGAAATATATTCGTATTTAAGGGTATCTACCGGCTTTAAAAAGACCGCAAAGTCCAGACTTCCGTGGTCAAGCCGCTCGGCCACGTCGATGGCGTCTCCGCCGTAAAACTGAAATCTGACCTCACCGTGGGTCTTTCTCAGCTCGGCCGCGGCGTTGAGTATGGTCACCACCGCCGCTCCGCCAATGCTGACCTCGCCGCTTATTACCCCCTCGCCGGCCGTCATCTCGTTCTGCGTCTTGTCCATCAGCTCGACAAGCTCTTCGGCACGCCTGCGCAGCCACAAGCCGTCGTCGGTCAGAGACAGCTTCCGCTTTCCCCGTATGAACAGCTTTTTCCCAAGCTCGTCCTCAAGCTCCATCAGCTGTTTTGAAAGGGATGGCTGCGAGATATGGAGGCTCTCCGAGGCCCGGGTTATGTTCTCTTCCCGGGCAGCACGGCCGTCGCCGTCATCGGCCAGTTTATTGCCGGGCCGCTTCTCATGTCGCTCAACGTGCCGGACGACGTTCTGCCGCAGGCCATGATATATCTTCGGATATACCTTATCGGTATGCCGGTCATATTGCTTTATAATTTCGAGGCGGCCATCTTCCGCAGCGTCGGCGAGACCCGCGCCCCTCTTATTGCCCTCGCCGCGTCGGGCGTGATAAATATCCTTCTCAATATCTTTTTCGTTGCCGCAAGACCTTTGCCCTCTGTCTTGCCGAAGGCATAGCCTGTCTGGCGGCCGCCATCGCCCTGATCCTCCTGTTCGGCAGGCAGATACTCTCGATCTTCAACAACGACCCCGACGTCGTCGCCATAGGCTATACCCGCCTGATGCTGGTCATGCTGGCCCATTCCTTCAGCCTTCTGTGCAATGTAATGTCGGGATACATGCGCGGCTTCGGCATCTCGCTTGTCCCCGCCCTTCTGACGACCTGCGGCGTCTGCGGCATAAGGCTTGCCTGGATACGCTTCGTGTTCCCCACAAGCCCCACCTTCAGGACGATCATGACGGTCTATCCCATAAGCCTCGGTGTGACGGCCATCCTTATACTTACCGCCCTGCTGATATGTCATCCTTCAAGACGTCAATATTCCTAAGCCTTCACCTTCGCCGCCGGACGGGATGCTCCGGAAAAAGTTTTTTCGCCCGGCGGCGTTCCCCTTTTCATAAAGACAGCCTTCTGCAGCGATATACAGAAGGCTGTTTTATATATTTATTTTTTCAGGCCGGCCAGCACCTGCTTATCCCCGGCACTCACCCTGAAGGATTCACGGCATTTCTGGATAGCCTTGTTGTGGGTAAAGGTGTCAAGGCTACCCTCTTTTATAAGCCCGAGAGTCTTTTCGGGATAATTGATATAACAGATGGATATGCCCCAGGCGACGGCCATCCTGAGATAATATCCGTCATGGCGCATGCCCCTGTAAACATCCAGCACCCTGTCGATATACTCGTCGTTGACGTAATGATCGAGCAGCATAACGGCTGCAAAGCGCATCTTGTATTCGTCGCCGCTTTCGATATAGGGCGGCAGTATATCGTAGTATTCGGCCTGATACCTTTTTGCGTCCTTGAGCTTTGCGCAGAAGCAGTCGCATATCGCCCAGTTGTCTATCATCGGAACAAAGGCCTTTACCCGCTCCAGCTTTTCCTCCGGTCCGCACTTGAGACCTGCGGTAACCATTGCCATAAGCATCCGCTCTTCGTGATACTCCCCCGGGCAGGCCTCAAGAAATCCCTGCCAATCGCCGGCCAGTATCTCATGGGCCAGCTTGTCGAGCACAGGCTTTCTGACGCCGAAGCTCATGCGTCCGCCGGGGATCAGGCTATCGTTGAAGGATTTGTATTTTTCATCGGCAAGCCCGGCCAGGCGCTGCCTTAGGGCAGCTGTGTCATATTCCATTATTTCTTGCCGACAACGCGGGCATAGCCCTCGGGGTCGGTATTTCCCTCGGTGCTGAAGAGAAGGACGATGCTGTTTTTGTCAAGGCCGAGGGCATCGCGCACGCCGGACAGCTTTTCATCGGTCATGATGCGCTCTACAAGGCCGGTGCCGACCCCGGCCGACTCTCCCGATACGATGGGGGTGTCGTTTCCGACAGGATAGGCCAGACGGCGCATGCCCTCTTCGGTGACATCATCATCACATGCGATATAGTACCCCGCCAGATCGCGGATGACCGGCCAGACGCCTATGCTCGGCTTGCCGCAGTTGAGCCCGGCCATGATGGTCGCGCCGTCGGTGCTTTCAACTCCGTGGGGCTGTCTGTCGTTGATCTCGGCCGAATGATAGAAGCAGGCCACCCTTGTCGGCTCGACGATGGCAAACTTGACATCCCTGCCGAGGATATGTGCGTAATATCCGATGATGCTTCCCGCCAGAGAGCCCACACCGGCCTGAAGGAAAACATGGGTCGGCTTTTTGCCGTACTGCGCAAGCTGGTCAAGGGCCTCCTGCCCCAGAGTGGTATAGCCCTGAACGATCAGCTGCGGGATCTCCTCGTAGCCCTCCCACGCGGTATCCTGCACCAGATGCCAGCCCTTTTCTTTTGCCAGCTTTTCGGTATAGGCGACGGTATCGTCATAATTCATATCGGTCACGGTGCACTCCTCCGCGCCGACCCTCTTTATGGCGGCGACACGGGCGGGAGCCGAGCCCTTGGGCATAAAGACATATGAACGGCAGCCGTACTGGTGGGCGGCCCACGCAACGCCGCGGCCGTGGTTGCCGTCGGTCGTCGTGGCAAAGACCATATCCTTTGTCTTTTCGCGTATCTCGGGCGAGGTCAGCTGTCCAAAGGTGGTGTTTTCGGGATCAAGGCCCAGCTGACGGCATATGACCTGGCCGACGGCGAATATGCCGCCGAGGCCCTTGAAGGCGTTGAGGCCGAACTCGGCAAAGCGCTTGGATTCATCCTTTACATATATGCCGCCCAGGCCGACCTTCTTTGAAAGATCATCAAGGGCCACCAGCGGTGTTGGCGCGTAAAAGGGCAGCGAGCGATGAAAACGCCCGACATAGGCCGCCTTTTCGGGCGAAAGATAATCATAGGGCGCGATGGATGCCTCCCTGTCTATATCGGCGCAGATAAGGGCCACGCCGTCGGTCTTTTCGATTTTTTTCATTCTGCCATTGCCTCCTGTTTTTCCATTCTGCTTATTGTATGAACGATATCTTTTTTCTTAAATATTCCTATGCTTATGAGAATTCTGACAATCTGATCAAGCGATATCGCCCACCAGATAAATGTAATATCCAGTTTAAGCACGCTGCCGCATATAACGGCCATCGGGACGCGAACACACCAGATTCCTATAAATGATACTATCATAGGTATCCTTTTGTATCCGGCCGCTCTTGTCATACCTGTATAGACCTTTGCAAGTACCTGCGGCGCTTGGGCAAAGCTCATGATAAAAACGTATTTGACGCCAATGTCGTGAAGCACAGGGTTGTTGGTCAAAAAGCTCATAAAGAATCCAGGGAAGAAGAAAAGAGCAGCAGAAGCTCCGACGGCAATTACCGAGGTCACCTTCAAAAGCTGATAATAATATGCCTTGAAAAGCTCTTGATCGCGCATACCTATGGCTTTAGCCCCAAGTGTAGTTGCCGTGGTCAGGAATCCAACCGATGGCATTTCGCACAGCATCTCTGCCTGAAGCCCCAGCTGATAGGCAGCATAGCAGTCGCTGCCATAGCTCAGAATGACCTTGCTGAGTATGACGGCCGAAAACTGCCAAAAAAGGTTCTCGCATGCGGCAGGTATTCCGGTCGTGATGACCTCTTTTACACAATCTGCATCGATCGAAAAAAACTTTTCTCCATGGGTATATCCGGAGAAAAAACCGTTCGGCTTATACAGCAGCCACAGCCCGAGCAGACCGCCGACAGCCTGTGATACCACATACGCAATTCCCGCACCGATAATTCCCAACTCCGGGCAGCCCAATTTGCCGAATATAAAAGCATATCCGACAATGACATTGACAACATTGAGAATGACAGCGATATACATCGGCGTCCGTGTATTGCCCTGCCCGTTGAAGGCAGCGGCATTTATCGAGGTCAGCACCGTAAACGGCACAGCCCATATGGCTATCAGCATATACTGTGCGCCTCTGGTGATGATCAGACTATCCGATGTGAATATCGAAAGCAGCTGGCGCGGAAACATGAGTGTGCCTATTGTGAAAATGGCCGCCACCGGCATAAACACAAGGTATGTCTGCTCAATTATTCGCCGACATCTGCCGCGGTTTCCCGCTCCGTAACTAACTGCCACAGCTACCGTCACGCCGACACCTATGCCGCGGAAGAGCGCCCAATAGATCTGCGTTACTCTCTGCGATATGCCCTGTGCCGAAATGTCGGTCGAAATAAGACGCCCGATCATTGCCGCCGTTATGACGTTGGCCAGGATCTGAAGCATATTCTCCAGCACGACCGGTATCGCAAGCTTTGTGATATCTTTTGATATCTGCTTTTTGTCGATCATCATTCTCACTCTCCATCCTTCTTCATCCTTTTGGCGTCAAAGCACACGGCCCGACGCCGTTAATTCTGATTATACAGGAGGAATATATCTTTTTCAATGAATATCGCCCCTCTCCGCGCAAAGAATATACAGAGCAGATGCAAAACCTATTTTCTTCAGGAGGTATTTACCTATGACACAGCTCAAATGCTCAGCCAACTCATGCTCCAGTAACTGCAGCGGCATGTGTGCCCTCAATGGCATCCATGTCGATGGCTCCTCGGCCTGTGAATGCGGTCAGACCTGCTGCGGGTCTTTTACGCCCCGGATGAGCTCGGCCACCAACTCGGTCGCCTACGGCGACGTCCGCCCCGAGACAAAGATCCGCTGTCATGCCCGCGACTGTGTGTATAACAAAGACATGAGCTGCTCTGCCGATTCGGTCCAAATCGCCGGTCCGGGGGCCGATCGCTGCGGCGACACCCAGTGTTCGACCTTCCGCGCGCGCGGCTAAAGTAAACTTTTCATTAAAACGGGCAGGGCCTTGCGGCCCTGCCCTTGACCGTAATGCGCGCTGAGAGTATACTTTAACATGTATAATTTTCAGTACCGGAGGTCGCACATTGAAAGACAAGATAAAAAAGCTTTTCGGCCGGAAATCAATGCGCTCGATAACGACGCTCTTTTCCGGCTCGCTTATCGCCCAGCTGATCGTCGTCGGGTCGTCGCCCTTTCTCTCCCGCATATATACCGACGAAGAGATGGGCATATATACCCTTATGGTCACGGTCGTCACCCTTTTCGGCTCGGTGGCCTGTCTCAAATACGAACCGGCCATCGTTGTTGCCGCCGACGACGACGAGGCCTATAACATACTCGGCCTGTGCTTCTTTCTCTGTGTCGGCGTATCGGTGCTGACCGCCATAGGCTATGGCATCTATCTTCACTTCAAGCCGGAGATCATGGAGTCAGCCGGGGTATTTGCCCTTCTGACCGTCATCACCCTTTTCCTGACCGGCTTGAATGACGCCCTGTTCTCCTTCAACAAGCGATTCAAAAATTACAATCTCATATCCAAGGCTTATGTTACCTCGTCGGCTCTCAAATATTCTGCTCAGATCGGTCTCGGTCTGCTGGGCTGCGGCACGGCCGGGCTCAACACGGCAAACATGACCGGCACGGCGCTGGGAACATATTTCCACACCCGGTATCTCTGGTATCAGAAGGACCGCATGCGCTGCATCACGGCCGACGGCATGAAGAAGGCCGCAAAAAAATATAAATCGCAGGCTATATTTACCGCCCCGGCCTTTTTCGTCAGCACGGCATATTTCCAGCTTCTCAATTTCTTTGTCGAGATGCTCTATGGCTTTGCTACCTTCGGGCTTTACAGCCTTTCCTACCGCATGCTCAACGTCCCGCTGACACTGATCGGAAACAACGTCGCGCGCGTGCTGTTTTTCCAGAACGCCGCCGATGAATACAGCAAAACAGGCGGATACCGCCGCTCTCTTATGATATCTACAGCGGCGCTGACCGCCATCGCCTTACCGATGGTCGTACTGCTCTGCCTGCTGTCCCCCTGGCTCTTTTCGATATTCTTCGGCGCTTCGTGGCGTCTGTCGGGCGTCTATGCCATTTATCTCGCGCCCCTTTACGGCATACGCCTTGTCGTCCAATCGCTGACGCAGGCCCTTGTCATCGTAAAGAAGCAGTCGATCGAGCTGGCTATCCAGTGCGCATTTCTTGCCTGCTCGGCCGTCGCCTTTATCTATTGCCGCATCGCCGCCGCGCCGATAGAGACCTTCCTTATCATAATCTCGGCGTCGTACAGCTTCTTCTATCTCGTCCTTTACGGCGCGATATTCTATTTCAGCCGTCCCCGTCAAAAGCCTGCGGCCCTGAACAATTAAAGAGCATTGCAAAGCCCCGGCGGTATATCCGCCGGGGCTTTGTTTATGGTATTTTTATTTGACCGCTTCGATGAGCTGCGCGCAGAGATCCGAGAGCTCTCCGCCGCCGTCCGATATGGCCGATACACCGATGCCCAGCTCGGGAATAAAGGCGACATAGGACATGACCCCGCCGCTCTCTCCGCTTCTGGAATAGAGGGTATATCCGTCGATTTCGGAGATATCAAAGGCCAGCGATACCCGCTGCCCATCCCCGCTCCACATTTCCTCCTCGGCGCCGGAGACCAGCTTGGAGAGTGTCTCGTCGTTCTCCAGCATGCCGCCGCAGTACCCGGCCACCTTCAGGAGATCGTAGACGGTCGACTGATAGCCGTCATAAGCGGCCAGCATATCGCGCCTTGCAAAGGAGGAATCCTGAAGGTCGAACCTTGTTATGACCTCGTTGTTTATCATGTTGACGAAATTGGCGTTCATGTTATAGGACTGACGCAGATACTCGGTCAGCAGGGCATATCCCATCTCAGAGCCATGTCTTTGGGTCCCCGGCTCGTATTCAAGGTCGACGCTGCCCAGTTGCTCGTAGAGCATACCGGCGGTGAAATAGTCCTTTTCCCCGGTGTCGACGCCGCCGAGGCCCGATATATTGCAGGCCAGCTGCCAAAGTTCAAGACTTCCCACATCCTCCGGCAGCACTTCGGGGGTTTTGAGCCTGTCCGAAAGGCCGGCCGTTTTGTCGACATATTTTCTGTTCTCAAAATGGGAAACAAGCATCCCCATAAACATCTGTGTCATATCGCCGACCGGCATGACGGTATGCTCGGTCATGCTTCCGCGTCCGGTGAAGTAGGTCTCTTTGCCATGCATGACGGCCGCCGAGACCCCCTCGCCTCCGCTCTGTGTCTGATAATCGTCGACGGCCTGATCGACCGCCGAGATGACGGCCTCGTCACGAATGTTCCTGAAGGGCGACACGCCGGAAAAATTGAGCCTTACGCCGCCGCACCCTGTCAACAGCAATATCGAAATGGCCGTTATGAAGGCCGCTGCTTTTTTCATCTGTTCCTCCGTAATATATCGTTATTTCTCAAGGAGCTTTTTATCCTCTCGGGTCAGCTCTATTTTCTCAAACATATCGGGGCGGCGCTGGCGGGTCAGCTCAAGCGACTGTTTTCTGCGCCACTTGCGTATATTCTCGTGGTGGCCGGACATAAGCACCTCCGGCACCCGCATATCCTGCCAGACCTCCGGGCGGGTATACTGGGGATATTCCAGCAAGCCGGAAAAATGGCTCTCGTCCTCGAAGCAGGCGTCCTCGGCCAGCACACCCGGGGCCATGCGGCACACGGCGTCGGCAACGGCCATGGCGGCTATCTCGCCCCCCGTCAGGACGAAATCCCCAAGGGATATCTCTTCGTCGACATATTTGTCTATGAAGCGCCGGTCTATCCCCTCGTAATGGCCGCAGACGATTATTATATGCTCACGTTCAAGAAGCTCCTTGGCCTTGGCCTGGTCGAAGGTCGCCCCCTGGGCGCTCATCATTACGGTATGGACATGTTCTCCGCCGGTTATGCTCTGATGGCACCGGTAAAGGGGCTCGCACTGCATGAGCATCCCCTGCCCGCCGCCATATGGGTAATCGTCGGTGCGGCCGTGCTTATCGGTGGTATAATCCCGTATCTGGTGGGTATTGATCTCGATAAGCCCGGCTTCCCTTCCCCTGCCGATTATGCTGCCGCCCAAAACGGCCTCGCACATCTCGGGAAAGAGTGTCATTATATCAATCTTCATCATCTTCAAGCATTCCTCTGATCGTTGCAACATTGACCCTGCGGCTCTCAAGATCGACGCCGCGGTCGAACTCGAGCACAATGGGTATCATGACCTCTCCGCTTTCCCGCGATACGACATATATGTCGCCCGAGGGATAATTCTCTATCCTGCCGAGCCTGCCGATAACGGCCTGTGTCGTCTGGTCGTATACATCAAAACCGATAAGGTCGCTGTAAAAATAATGACCTTTGCCAAGGTCGATGGCATCACGCGGGGTGGTCAGCACCTTATTTTTAAGCGCCTCGGCCTTGTCCATCGTGTCGACCCCCTCCAGCTTGAGCAGCACCATATCGCGATGGGCCCGCACGGAAAGTATGCCATAGCTTCTGCCGTCTATATCAAAGGCCTTTATCTTTTTTGCAAGGGCCGCCATATCGACCCACGGCATGACCTTGAGCTCGCCGCGCACCCCGTGGGTATTGACTATCTGGCCCCATTCAATGATATTTTCCATCTGTTATCCTCCCTGCCCTAGGGCAGTCCTGATATTTAATTTTACCACAGCGCACCGTGAAAATCAAAGGAAAGATGGGTTGAGATGCAGGCCTGTCTTTAAGCCTCTCAGAATATCATAATTTCAAACTCATATGTGCTTTTGAAACCACATGCACATACGCAAAAAGCGCGTCCCGAAGGCACAGCCTTTGGGACGCGCTTATTAAAAATGCATTTTTAATCGAGAATGTCAACAAGAACCTTTTTATGCTCTTTCAAACCGGAGGCCTTTAAAATGGTGCGTATCTCTTTTGCGATACGACCCTGCCTGCCGATGACCTTTCCCATGTCAGCCTCGGCGACCTTGAGCTGGAGCGTGATCGTGTCATCCTGCTCGACCTGCTGGATGGATATCTCAGAAGGTGTCTCGACAAGGTTTTCTACTATATAGGAAAGTATCTCCTTAAGGTTTGTACTCTCCATATCTTACAGAACACCGGCCTTTTTCAGTAATGCCCTGACCGTATCGGTGGGCTGTGCGCCGTCCTTGATCCACTGCTGAGCCTTTTCGGCGTCAACCTTGACCTCAGAGGGCTTTGCAAGGGGATTGTATGTTCCGAGCTCCTCGATGAATCTGCCATCTCTGGGGAAACGGGAGTCAGCAACAACGATACGATAGAAAGGAGCCTTTTTGGCGCCCATTCTTCTCAGTCTGATCTTTACCATTTCTTTTTCACCTCCATGTTATTTCAAGTCTGTTTCTATAATGAGGCGGCCCGCGGCGTTATCCGCATGCGGAGACCCGCGGCCTTAAGCCTTTATAGCGTCTTAAAACGGCAGCCTGAAGCCGCCCTTTTTGCCCTTGCGGCGCGTGAGACCCGAGAACTGCTTCATCATCTGCTGGGTCATCTCGAACTGCTTGAGCAGACGGTTGACGTCCTCTACCTTCTGGCCACATCCGGCGGCGATGCGCTTTTTGCGGCTGAAGTTGAGCAGATCGGGGTTATCGCGTTCTTTTGGTGTCATCGAAAGGATGATGGCCTCTGTTCTGGCCAGCGCCTTTTCGTCGATCTTGGCATTTTTAAGGTCCTTGCCCTTCATGCCGGGGATCATGCCCATTATATCTTCCATAGAGCCCATATTTTTCATCTGGCTCATCTGGTCGTAAAAATCTGTCAGCGTCAGTTTGCCGGAGCGCATCTTTTTTTCAAGATCGACGGCCTTTTTTTCGTCAAAGTTCTGCTGTGCCTTTTCGATGAGGGACAGCACATCGCCCATGCCGAGTATCCTTGAAGCCATGCGGTCGGGATAGAAGGGCTCTATGGCGTCGAGCTTTTCGCCCATACCGCAGAACTTTATCGGCTTGCCGGTAACGGCCCTTATCGAAAGCGCCGCGCCTCCGCGGGCGTCACCGTCCAACTTGGAGATAAGAACGGAATCTATGCCCAGCGCCTCGTCAAATGCCGACGCGGCGTTGACGGCGTCCTGGCCGGTCATGCCGTCGACGATCAGCATGATCTCATGGGGCTTTACCGCCGCCTTGATGGCCTTGAGCTCATCCATGAGCTGCTGGTCGATATGCAGGCGTCCGGCGGTGTCTATCATAAGAACATCGTTGCCGTGGGTCTTGGCATGCTGATAGGCGGCCTTGGCTATCTCGACCGGATCGCCCTGCCCCTGTTCGAAAACGGGGATATCCAGCTGCCCGCCGACCACCTTGAGCTGTTCGATGGCGGCCGGACGATATACGTCGCAGGCGCAGAGCAGCGGCCTGCGCCCCTCGCGCTTTTTGAAGTAACCGGCCAGCTTGGCGATATTGGTCGTCTTGCCGGCGCCCTGGAGTCCGACGAACATGATGACCGTCGGGGGCGAGCTCGCCATCCTTATGCGGTTCTGTGTACCGCCCATAAGAGAGGTGAGCTCTTCGTTGACTATTTTAATGACCTGCTGCGCAGGAGAAAGACTGTCGAGTATCTCGACGCCGACCGCCTTTTCGCTGACCCTTGCGACAAAGTCCTTGGCGACCTTGAAGTTTACGTCGGCTTCGAGCAGCGCCATGCGTATCTCACGCATGGCCTCCTTGACGTCGCTTTCCGACAGCCTGCCCTTGGACCGCAGTTTTTTGAATACGCCGGATAACTTATCCGCCAGGCTTTCAAATGCCATTTGCCGCCTCCAGTCTATTTAAGAAGCTCGTCGATCGTGTTGATTATCGACTCTGTACGCTTTGCTATCTCGTAATTCCTGATGCCCGAATTGACCTTTGCGATATAAGAGGCCTCTTCGCGTATCTGGATCAGTTTGTTTTCGTATCCCGAGTATTTCTTGACAAGACCGACCTTATCCTCTATATCACGGAGGATGGTCTCTGCCCTGACGATGGCGTCGCGGACGCCCTGACGCGAGATTTCGGCATGCTCGGCTATCTCTGTGAGGGAAAGATCCTCGTTATAATAAAGGTCGAAAAGCTCTTTCTGCTTGTCGGTAAGCAGCTCGCCGTAAAAATCAAACAGCATTGACATGTAAAATGTGTCGCTTTTCATTACCTTCCCCTTCTCTCTGTAAAGTGTCTTACCTTTACAACGAAGGTATTTTACTATAAATACCGCCGCTTGTCAATGGCCTCTTTTCAATTTCCGCCAAAAACAGTCTGTAAATTATCTTTTCGGGCCCGCGCCCTCTATTGCGCCGCCGCGTGATGGGTTGTATAATTCATATAACAGACTTATATCTACAGCGAGGTTCTTTAAAAATGACCAATACAGTTTCCTTTCCGGGTATCTCAGACAAGGTATTCACCCTCAACCGGGTGGCCTTCACCATCTTTGGCCGCGACATAATGTGGTACGGCGTCATCATCGCCACAGGCTTTGCACTGGCGGCCATATATGCCGTCCGCCATGCCAAAGACTATGGCCTCGATTCCGATTTCATACTCGATCTGCTTATTTACGGCCTGCCGTCGGCCATCGTCGGCGCGCGCATCTATTATGTCATACATCAATGGGACTATTATTCCCAGGATCTGAGCCGCATCCTTGATATCCGTCAGGGCGGACTGGGATTCTACGGCGGATTTATCGCGGCATTCCTCGTCGGATATATACTCTGCCGCAAAAAGAAAAAGCCGGTCAAGCCGACGATGGACATTGCCTCCCTCGGCTTCATCCTCGCCCAGTCGGTGGGGCGCTGGGGCAACTTCATGAACTGCGAAGCCCACGGTGGTCCGACCACCCTGCCATGGGGCATGTCGATAAACGGCGAAACGCCGGTCCACCCGACCTTCTTTTACGAATCGCTCTGGAACGCCATCGGCTTTGTCATCATCAGCAGATATTCGAAAAAACGCCGCTTCGACGGCGAGATATTCCTCCTCTACATGGCCTGGTACGGCTTCGGCCGCATGATAATAGAGGGCCTGCGAACCGACAGCCTTTACATCAACGGCACAGGCATAAGGGTATCCCAGCTGGTCGCCGGGCTGAGCTTCATCATATGCTTCTCGACATGGGTATACAAGATCAAGACCGGAAAATATACGCCACGCATGACACAACAAAAGGAGGAAGAAAACAAATGAAAGACCTGACGATGTTCATCCTGCCCAACTGCCCCCACTGCAAGCTGGCCCTAAAGTTCCAGCAGGAGCTGATCGAAGAAAACCCCGAGTTCGGCAAGATCAATATCACCATGATCGACGAATCGGCCCAGCCGGAAATCGCCGACAAATATGATTATTACTATGTTCCCTGCTGGTTCGCCGGGAAGGAAAAGCTCTTCGAGGGTCACGCCGAAAAGGCCGACGTCGAAAAGGTGCTCCGCGCGGCCGCAGAATAAAAGATCACACAAACCAAAACCGGATGCGTTTCGGCCGTGTGCCGATAAGACAGTAATTTGAGAAAACTACAAAATCGGCATCTGCCAAGCAGGATTGGACAACAAAACAGGCGGCACTCAGCTTCGGTTGGGTGCTGCCTGTTTTTGTACATCTAAGGGTTGAAAATCACCGACTTTCTGCTCTGTATAGCAAGGATAGTAAAAAGGGTGAAATAGTTATCGCTCTCATGCAGTTCCTTTGTGAAACAGCGAATCGCTGTATAAGGTATACGGTTCGCTGGGAAGTGCGCATATTTACGGTCGTGCAAAATATCTCACAAAACCGTAAAACCGATAGAGGGGTATTTCGATGCAGAGTATGTTTGGCATCATAAAAACCGTCAAATCAGTTTGCGCTTATAGGAAAGCTATGCTCTAACGTGATATATTTCAAAAATCTATTGAAAGTGTTCATAGCCCTGCGTTATAATATGTGTACACACTTCATTGTAACGAAAGGGATGAGGCTGATGGCTGATACATATATCAAGTATAACGACCACTCAATAAGCTCTGCATTCAAAGATCATTACATTGTTCCTGATTATCAAAGAGAATATGTTTGGACTGATGAACAGGTTGAGCAGTTGATG
>CAKUAK010000047.1 GCA_934636325.1 uncultured Eubacteriales bacterium | reverse complement strand
GTTCCAGGATCAGGTGGATTTTGACACCTTCTCCAAGAGCGATTTCCGTGCCGTAAAGGTCAAGGAATGCGAAGCCGTGAAGAAGTCCAAAAAGCTCTTAAAGTTCGTTTTGGACGACGGAACCGGCACAGATCGGGTGATTCTGAGCGGAATTCACGAGTATTATGAGCCGGAAGAGCTGGTGGGAAAGACCTGCATCGCTATCACGAACCTCCCGCCTCGCCCGATGATGGGTATTGACTCCTGCGGTATGCTCATCTCTGCCGTGCATCACGAAAATGGCGAAGAGAGGCTGCACCTCATCATGCTCGATCCCCATATCCCCGCCGGCGCAAAGATGTATTGATTTTCCCGGTCAAAGCCGGAAAACAGAATAAAAATGGGCGATCCCGGCCGGGGTCGCCCATTTTCGGAATATGGAGAAATGCAAGTGAAGATATATGAGGTCCGGGAAAGGACGCCGCAGCTGACAGAGGAGCTGTTTAAAATATGGGAGGCTTCCGTGAGGGCGCCCCGTTTATTCCTTTCCGACGCGGAGATAGCCGGTATCGCGGAGTATGTGCCGACGGCATTGAAGGGTGTGGCCCATCTGGTGATCGCCGAGAATACATCGGGAAAGCCCGCCGCATTTATGGGCATCGAAGAGGGGCGGCTGGAAATGCTGTTCATCACGCCGGAGTTTATGCCGCGGATAATGGCCAGATCCATCTTTATGAAGGCGGGAGATATGGCAAGAAGGCTCTTTTCGTTGTTATATCCGCTGCCGTAATCATCAAGAGCAAAGGTTTTGACCGATCTGCGCTTGCGTTCAAGGGCGTCGGGATCGAGATCCTCTTCCTCGGTTATTTCAAGCACAAGGCGGGGGAGAAGGTGGCCGTAGCTGCGGTTGAGTTCTTCGTTCTCCTTGCTGTTAAGAGCCTGGCTTCCCATGGAATTGACGAACAAGAGCTTACCTTCGGGGATAGCGCCGCTTTTCTCAAGCTCCGAGAAGGCGCGGGCTGAATTGAACATGGTGATGCGCTCTATCTCGTGGAGACAGTTTTCCTCTTTGGCGAAATGCAGGACCTCGTCGGGCGAATGGGCCGCGCTCGAAGAGAAGGTCGGAATCGTGCTCGGAGGGCGACGTCGACGGATCGAGGTCGCGGATGTATATGCCGGGCATGGTATCTCCGATGGCACGCGCATCGAGATCATGGGTATTGATGACGACAAAGATGCCGGTGACCGCGCGATAGCACATGGCCGAGACAAGATCCTCGCCTATGGCCGACAGAAGGGGCAGGGCATTTTCCGAGCTTTCGTCGATGGTCGACATATCGAGCTGACCGACGTCGATAAGCTCCTGTGCCTTTTGGTTGATGAGCGCCTCGACGTCATTGAGCTCCTGCGTCCTGAGCATGACCTTTTCAAGGTAATTGCGCCGGTTCTCGACCTGCTTTTGAAGGATGTCGACGGCATTCTGGTCGAGCTGAGAGCTGACGCCGCTTACGACAAAGACGCCGACCAGCATGACGATCTCTGAAATGATGACAAGGAGCACCGAACGGAATACCGTTTCGAATATCGACCGTTTTTGTTTGTCAATTCCTGCGGAGCTTGATCTCATAAAAGGACTCCTTCGCCGACGGTGCGGCGGTAACCAACCATCATATCATCATCCCTCATAGGCTTCGAGCTGTGTCAGGACGTCCTGATACCAGCTTTCGAAGCATTCGTCCGAGAGGAACTCGGCCGATACCTGCTCGAAGCTCTGTCCGGTTTCCATGCGGGACAGCACCTCGGCGACGCTGCCCTGGCTGTAGCTTTCGACCGTGATGGAGTTTTCACGCCCCACGGTATCGTTGAATCTGGTTAAAAGATCGGTAAAGGCCTCCAGCTGGCTTCCGTTGTAATAGGTCCAGATGGTTATCGTGACCGGGTCGGATGGGGGTCTGCTCTTCAGAGCCGCAGGCGGCAAGAGAAAGAAGCATAAGGGCGGCGCAGACAAGCGCGGCAAGACGTTTGAAGTTCATATTCATTTCCTTTCGGTTCCCACATGGCCTTATGGCGGCGGGACAAAAAACAAGGCGCACGGAACGGCCGGATGTGCCGGGGCAGTCCTGCGCCTTTGACGCTGTGACAGTGGTTTTTTCTTCAAGTTTCATCTTAATACACGAAAACGGCCTATTCAAGGAAAATGTAACGATATATTATATAAATCGAAGGCTTATAACGAAAAATAACTGGAAAATGTCACAAAAAAGCCTGCTAAGAAGCTGGGCGATTTGGAAGATGTAAAAAACACGTTATATATGGTGAAATTTTGAAAGAGAAGTCCTTGACTTATGTGACTTTGGGGGAGTATATTTAGAACGATTCAAGGCTTATTATATTTTATACTGTAACATTGCGGGGCCAATCGGTCACTTTCCGGCGGTGTCTGTAATGTTTGTATGCAGAGGTGAACGTCATGGCGTATATGAGACTCGGCGACCTTCTGGTGGCGTCGGGGGTAATATCCGAACAGCAGCTGGACCAGGCCCTTAAGCTTCAGAAAAACACAAAGCAGCGCCTCGGTGACGTTCTTATCCAGAGCGGCATCATAACCGAACAGCACCTTATAGAGGCCCTTCAGATACAGCTGGGTGTCGAGTTCGTCGACCTGACGTCGGTGTCGATACCTGTCGAGTTGGCCAAATATGTCCCGCGCACTATTGCAAAGAAGTTCTGCGTCGTACCTGTTAAATTGGTAAAGGATACCCTTTATCTGGCCATGAGCGATCCTCTCGACTTCGTGGCGCAGGAAGAGGTCAAGGCGGCCTCCAAGAAACGCGTCATGCCGATGATAGCCACAAGGAAAGCCACCGAACAGGCCATAAGCCGTCTTTACGGCAACGAGGGCACGGCCAAGGTCATCGAAGAGATGCGCAGGGAGGCCGGGGCCAACGCCGCGCAGGATATCGTCCCGGCGCAGATGGCGCAGGAGACGTCGGGCGGCACCGATTCGGCCCCGACGATACGATTCGTCAACAGGCTTATAGAGCGCGCCGTGACAGAGCACGCCAGCGATATACACCTCGAGCCCCAGGAGGGCGAGATGGTCGTCCGCATGAGGGTCGACGGCCTTATGCATCGCACCTTCACGGTCCCGACCGAGCTCCAGAGCACGGTCATATCCCGCCTCAAGATTATGGGCGGCATGAATATAGCCGAGCATAAGGTGCCCCAGGACGGACAGGCCATGGTGACGGTCAGGGGGCATGCCCTTGATCTTCGTATATCTTCGATGCCGACCGTCTATGGCGAAAAGATAGTCATTCGTCTGCTCGATAAATCCTCCCAGGCCATGAGCAAGGAAGCCATCGGCCTTGAGGGCGAGGATCTTGAAAAATACCAGAAGCTGCTGAAGAATACCAGCGGCGTCATCCTTCTCGTCGGTCCGACCGGCTCGGGCAAATCGACCACCATGTGCGCCATGATACGCGATCTTGCCAGAGAAGAGATAAATATAGTTACCCTCGAGGATCCGGTAGAGTACCATATCCCCGGCGTCAACCAGTGCCAGATAAACGAAAAGACCGGCATGACCTTTGCAAGCGGCCTGCGCGCCATTCTGCGTCAGGACCCCGATATCATATCGGTGGGCGAGATACGCGACGGCGAAACGGCCAGCATAGCCATGCGTTCGGCCATAACGGGACATCTTGTTCTTTCGACGCTGCACACCAACGATTCGGTGTCGGCGGTATACCGCCTGAAGGATATCGGCGTAGAGCCGTGGCTGACGGCCGGCGCGCTGCGCGGCGTCATATCACAGAGGCTTGTCCGCCGCATCTGCCCACACTGCAAGAAGGCTTATCGCCCCAACGCAGAAGAGCTTGCCCTTCTCGGCATGCCGGAGGACAGCGACGTCACCTTCTATAAGGGCGAGGGCTGCCCCGAGTGCCGCCATACCGGCTATTCCGGCAGACGCGCGGCCTTCGAGATATTCATGATAAACGGACGTCTGCGCCGCATGATAAGCCAGGATGCCCCGCTGGACGCCCTTACGGCGGCCGCGCGTGAGGATGGCTTTACCACCATGCGGGAGAGCTGCCGCGACCTTGTCCTTCGCGGGATAACGACGGCCGAAGAGGCCGCAAGGACGATAAACAGCTCGGCCGACGATTGATATATTTGATTTTTGACAAAAGGGCAGGTGAAGCGGCATGACGACCTATCGTTATAAAGGACAGACGGCAGACGGTACAAAGGTGTCCGGTGTGATCCGCGCCTATGACGAGTTTGAGGCCGCCACACAGCTGCGCGATACCTGCGCCATAATAACAAAGCTCGAAGAGGTAAAGGAACAGGATGCCGCATCATTGAGGCCGAGGGGCTATCGCATAAAGGAAAAAGAGCTGGCGCTCATATGCTCTCAGTTCTCGATAATCCTTGCCACCGGGCTTCCGGTCATGCGATGCGTCCAGATGGTGGCGTCGCAGAGCCGCAGCAAGCATACACGCCGTATGCTTGAAAAGGTGGCCGAGGAGATCGACGCCGGATACTCGATGGCCCAGAGCTTTGAAAATAATATGCCCGAGCTTCCGCGCACATTTATCGAGACCGTGCGCGCCGGCGAGCAGTCGGGCACACTTGAGGAATGCTTCAAACGGCTGCACAGCTATTTTGATAAATCGGCAAAGACCAAGGCGCGGATCGTCAGCACGCTGACCTATCCTGTCATGGTCATCGTCGTGGCCATCATAGTTTTCACGATAATCATGGTGGTCGCCGTTCCGGCCTTTACCGACGCCTTCTCCGAAATGGGGACAGAGCTTCCGGGGATAACCCGCGGGCTTATGGCCGTCAGCAATTTCATGACCCGATGGTGGTGGCTGCTCTTCATAGTTATCGCCCTCTGCGTCATTGCGTACATAACCTTCCGCCGTACAGAACGCGGCAAGCTGGTCATATCAGAGTTCGCGCTTAAAAAGGCGCCGCTGCGCAGGCTCCATTCGATGACCTCGGCCGGTCAGTTCGCGTCGGCAATGGCCACCATGCTGGCCGCCGGGCTGCCTGTGCCCCAGACCCTCGAGGTCGTCAGCCGGATCCTCGATAACTATGTCTTTTCCCTTGGCGTGCGCCAGGTCATGCAGGGGGTTGAGCGAGGACGCGGCATATCGGAGAGCATGTCCGAGATCGAATATTTCCCCAAAATGCTGACCGAGATGGTCGGCGTCGGCGAGCAGTCGGGTTCTCTTGAAGAGACCCTCGATGTCATAGGCAGCTATTTCGATAACGAGGCCGCCACGATGACAGAGCGCCTGCTCTCGCTGCTCGAACCGATAATAACCATCATCCTCGCGGTCGTCGTCGTTATACTGCTGCTGGCCGTTTATCTGCCGATGTTCAGCATGTACGGCTCGATGTAAGATACGAACTCCATCCGCCGGTCAACCCGGGCGGGTAGATATAAAAATCAAAAGGAGACTGAAAACCATGTTCAACAAGATCAAGAATCAGAAGGGCTTCACACTTATGGAAATGCTGATCGTCGTTGCGATCATCGCTATCCTTGTCGCCATCGCCATCCCCACATTCAACAACTCGCTCAATAAGGCCCGCGTTGCAACAGACGCCGCTAACATCCGTGCTGCTTATGCCGAGCTTATGGTCAAGTATCTTGGCGATCCCGATGCAACAATTGCTGATATCTCTGTTAAGACAACAGGCACAACAGATGCTGCCGGCGTCACAATTGCAGGTACAGGCAACACATATACATGGACAAAGGACAAGACGATAACAGTTTCTATCAACACATCGACCGGTGAAGTTACCTTTACAGGAGACGGCTTCGCTAAGAAGTAATTGAAGTTTTACACAATATATCCCCGGGCATATGCCCGGGGATATATGAAAAAAAGAAAGTTCTTTGGCAAAGCGCGGGAAGGCCGGGGGTTGACGGCCGGGCGCGATGAGCCGGGGATAACACGAAAGGAGAAAGGCCATGCTTTATCTTTCACCCTTCATAACGGTATACTGCTGCCTGCTGGCCTCCGTGCTCGGGGCTTGCATGGGCAGCTTTTTGAATTGTATGGCCTGGCGCACCGTCCATGGCGAGAGTGTCCTTCGCGGACGCTCACACTGTGATGTATGCGGCCATGTGCTGTCGGCGGGCGACCTTGTGCCGGTGTTCAGCTATATTGTCCACGGCGGCCGGTGCCGCTATTGCGGCGCGAAGCTCTCGGCCCGGCATCTTTCGGCCGAGATATGCTCGGCGGCGGTATTTCTGTCGCTGCTTTTAAAATACGATATTTCGCTCCAAACCCTTGAAGCATGGGCGGTGGCCTCTGTCATTATGGCATGCGCCTTCGCGGATTTGGAGGGATACATCATCCCCGACCGTTTCACAGCGGTCGGTATTGTGCTGTTTATCGGGCCGGTGCTCTCGGCGGCCTCTCCGGCCAAAAGGCTTCTGGATGGCCTTATCGGCGGCTTTGCCGTCGCCGGGGCGGTCATGCTCATCGCCCTCTGGATGGAGAAGCGGAAGGGACGCGAGGCCCTTGGCGGCGGAGATATAAAGCTGCTTTTCCTGACCGGACTTTATTTCGGCTGGAAGGAAAATCTGTTCTGCCTTGTCCTGGCCTGCATCATCGGGATAATCGCCGGATTGATCGGGCAGAAGGGCAGAGAGGGCCAGCCCATGATACCCTGGGGGCCTTCGATCGCGCTGGCCGCATGGATAACGGCCCTTTTCGGCGCAAGGTTTGTCGGCTGGTATCTCAGCCTTTTATAGAAAGTGAGGATAAAACGTGGGTAAGATCGTTGGAATAGATATCGGCGAAAACAGCGTCAAGATGGCCTGTTTTGCCGGCAATAAATTAAAAAAGGCCGTCCACGCCGAGCTGCCCGATTCGATGGTGTCGGACGGAAAGATACTCTCTATGGACGCCATGGCCGACTTTTTGAAAGAGATGGCCAAGGAGAACGGGATCCCCCTGGCCGGGGCGGCCGTGACCCTGCCGACAAGCGAGATCTTCACAAGAGAGCTGACCATGCCGGCCATGAACGAGCAGCAGCTGACATATAATCTGCCCTATGAGTTCCGCGACTTTCTGACCGAAGAAAAGAGCAAATATTTCTTCGATTATTCCATGCGCGACATCATATGCGACGATCAGGGCTATCCGACCGAAATGCGCCTCTTTGCCTGCGCCATGCCCAAGGCCGACGTCGAGCGATACCGCGAGATGCTTCGCCGCGCGGGCTTTAAGCTCAAGGTGCTGACGCCGGTCGAATGTGCATACAGCTCGCTTATCGAGGGATATATGGCCCGCACCGGGGAGGGGCCGACCGACCGATGCGTCGTCAACATCGGTCACCGCACCACCAGCCTTCATATCTTCCACGGGCGTGACAGCGCCGGCCAGAGGGAGATAGACATGGGGCTTTCGCAGCTTGACGATATAATCGCCGAGCAGTGCGGCGTCGATGTCCATGTGGCCCACAGCTATAAAGAGACCAATTACAGCGGCGTCCTCGATACACAGTATGCCCATGATTTTTATA
Organism: uncultured Eubacteriales bacterium; assembly: GCA_934636325.1. Taxonomy (GTDB): domain Bacteria; phylum Bacillota; class Clostridia; order Oscillospirales; family Butyricicoccaceae; genus RGIG1902. The sequence goes on along the minus strand of CAKUAK010000047.1, from coordinate 24,707 downwards.
ACAGGCTGGCCGTCGAGATCATGAAGGCTGTCAATTTCTATCACTATAACAACTGGGACAGCAGGCTTGAAGAGCTCTTCCTCTGCGGAGGCGGATGCGGGATCGAACCCCTCATGTCGGCTGTCGGAGAGATGACAAAGCTGAAAATGCGTTCGGGGGCCGAGCTTCTGCCCGAGGATGCGCGCCCCGAAGAGCCGTGGCTCTATCTCAGGGCTATCGGCGGTGTGAGCGAGGGTATACGCGGAGGTCTGCAATGATAAAGGAAAAAGAACATGAGGGCGTAAAGACGCCCTCCACACGAAAGATGATCCGCTGCCCGCGCAAGACGGGCATAAACATGAATATGCGCGAGGGGCGCGGCGATAAGGTAAAGACCGTCGCCATCGGCGGCGCGGTCATCGCGCTGCTTTGCGTCATTGTCGCCAAGGTCGGCGTTATTGATCTTTACGGCCGCCTTTCAAAGGCCGAGGGAGAGTACCAGACGGCCCACCGGCAGAATACAGAGCTTGAAGCCCAGCTCTCCGATTACGACCGTGTGCTTCTCGAATACCGCACATATTCTATGGACTGGATGACGGGCAGCACCGAAGTCGACGGAGAAAACGGCGCCGATCAGCGTCAGGACCGCCTTGTGAAGGTGCAGCGCCGCGACGTGCTCGATCTTATCGAGACGGTCATGATGCCCCGCGGCAGCGTCGACGCCGTCGATATCAAGGATGACACGGCCGAGGTCTATATGTCTGGCATGAGCCTTTCGGAGATATCCGATATGTTCTCGGTCATCGAAAAACAGCCGATAGTCAGCCGGGTCGAGCTCAATCTGGCCGAGACCGAAAAGGATCGCCCGGCGTCGGTGCTCAGCTTTTCGCTGACAATAACCCTGCAGCAGGAGGATGACGCACAATGAAGCGCGAACTGACAAAAAGAGAAAAGATCCTTCTGCTGGTGCTGGCCGTCATGGTCATCGGTCTCGGATATTTCAGGCTGATATTCGAGCCGGTCAACGATCAGATAAGCCAATACAGTATGGATACCGAGGGCGAGCAGTGCGAGATACTTTCCAACACCATCAAGCTGGCTCAGATGCGGTCCATGGAGAAAAAGATAGCCGAGGTAAAGGTCGACGGCACCGAAAAGGCCATCCCGACCTATGACAACAGCGTCGTCCTCATGCGCGAGCTTTACCGCATACTCGACGCCACACAGGAGTATTCGCTCGATTTCTCATCGCCTGTCGAGCAGGACGGATATATCGTCATGCGCCCTGTTTCGATGACCTTCAAGACCGGTACATATCAGCAGGCCAGAGCCATCATAGACCAGCTGTGCGACAGCGGCAATATAAACCAGATATCCGACCTGAGCATAGCCGACGAGCGCAGCGACGGGGCCGGGGTCACGGTCGACGCACTGATAACATTTTTCGAGATCGCGTCCTGAGATATAAAGGAGGAAAGCGCCATATATGACAAAGATGCATGAAAACCGGGGACAGCGCGGATTTACGCTGACCGAGATGCTTACGGTCACGGTCATCCTTGTGGCGCTGCTGGCTCTTGCGTCGATACCGATAGTTAAAATGCAGCGCGAGGTGCGCCAGACCGAGCTCGACAGCAAGGCCGAGATAATATTCATGGCGGCACAGAACCGGCTGACCGAGCTCAAGGCCGCCGGTCAGGAGAGCGCTTACCGTTCGGGCGCGACGCCTCTGGGGTGCCGCCCGATAGATGCCGACGAGGACAAATATGACGAAAACTCGCTTTATTATGTCAGGTCGGAGGATAAAGAGACCGAGGGCTCTGCCGCGTCGGTCATCCTTTCGCGGGATAAGGTCGACGGGGCTGTGTGGGATTCCAACTGGGTCGTCGAGTTCGACCCGGCGGGCGGCAGCGTCTATGCCGTCTTTTACAGCGAAGGTCAAATGGATTATACGCCGGATGGCACATTCGGCTTTCTGCGCGATAGAGAGCGCCGTCTTTCCGACGGCGCTAAAGTCGGTTATTACGGCGGAGATTCGGTCGGCGCCGCGCCGACGGGGGATCTCGACCCCGATATAGAGATCATAAACGGAGAGCAGCTGCTGCTCAGGATATCCTGCGATATGCAGGGCAACTATCCGCTGCATTTCTATGTCACCCTTGCCGACGAGCATAAGCACTCGACCGGCGAGATCGAGCTGACCGACAATCACGGCGAGATCAAGCAGGAATACCGCACATATACGGCCACAATGGTCATCGACGATCTGACAGAGGGGCAGGCCATGCGGTTTTCTCAGCAGACCCGCTTCAAAAAGCACAACCTGACCCCCGGGGACGATCTTAAGATCACCGTCAGGGTATCGTCGGAGAGTCAGCTTGTCGAGAGCTATACGACGACCCTTAAGAACCGCGTCAACAGCCTTTATAACTCCGTCACTAAGGACGAAAAGGGCGATAGGACGGCTGTCATCACCTGCGGCCGTCACCTTCAGAATCTCGACGGCGATTCCGGCATATCCGACGGCGTGAAATATGCCGTCCAGAAGGGCGATATCGACTTCGACAGCGCTTCGGACAACAGCTGGAGCGCCTGCTATCCCGGGCTTGATTTCAAGCCGATACTCAACGAGCACCTTAAAGGCTATGAGAGCACGACGGTCGTCGCGGAAAAGGAATACCATCCTGTCATATACGATCTGCCTGTATCGGCCGAGGGCGACGCCGGGCTTTTCGAGAGCTTCGGCGGCGACAGCCTTAAATACATCCGCCTTGCCGGTGCGGAGATATCGGGCAGCGGAGCTGTCGGCGGCATTGCCGGGCGGATCACATCGCAGGATGCCGTCATCGAGGGCTGCCAGGTGTTCCTCAGCCTTGCGCGAGGGCACCTCGGAGGCAAGACCGAAAAGGATATCTGGATATCGGGCGGCACGGCCGGCGGCCTTATCGGCGAGATAGAGGCCGGCGCGTCGGTCACGATAAAGAGCAGCTTCGCATCGACCGTAATAAGCGGCGAGGACCTGTCGGGCGGCCTTGTCGGCCATAACGCGGGCGATCTTTCGATATCGAAAAGCTATGCCGACTCTTATCTTTACGGCGGACAGGCTTCCGGCGGCCTTATAGGCGGCCGCACAGGCGGCAGCATCGCCATATCCGAATGCTATACGGCCGGTTTTCTCGAAGCTCCGGTAACAGCGGGCATATGCGCGGGAGAGCTGGGCGGCCGTGACAGCGTGAGCATATCCTATTCGGCATGCGCCCCGCTGGATGAGACAGGCAAGCTGAGCTATTCCACGGCGGCCGCGGCATCTGGTTCGGGCCCGAAAACAGACCGCGTATATTATATAGGCACGGCGTCGGAGGCCGCCCCGCTGGAGGGGACAGAGGCCGTCAGCTATACCGATTGGAGCGGCGAGAACCGCGGGGAGGCCGTAAGAGATAAGCTCAATACATCCTTCACGGCCGACAACAGCGACACATATCCGTATAACCTGATCGAGGGTATGGGTCTCAGCTCTTATTCTTACCCCAAGCTCTACGGTGTGCCCCATTACGGCGACTGGCAGGCCGAGTTCGAATCGGGCTCGCTTGTATATTACGAGCGGTACGGAAGCGGTACATCGGCAAAGTACGGATTTTACGGCGCCAATGTCTCGACACTTATGGGGATGGGCGACCTCTCGGGTGACGGCTACGGCATGATATACGAGGGCGATGTGCCCTCTAATGTGACGGTGACAGATCAGAACGGCAGGACGGTCAGGCTTTATGCCACCAATGCCGTCACGATCGAAAACGGCGAAAAAACATATTATCTGCTGCCTCTGCCCTCCGATATGGTCAATGTCACAGAGGTCACGGGCTTCTACCGCAGGCTGACGGTCGACGGCAGGGAGTATTTCTATAACCCCCACTTTGCGTCGACTGCCGTTTCGGCAGAGCGCGATATACCCGACCAGATAAGCGTGCGCACGGCGCGCCAGCTCTATGCCCTCAGTACATATTATCAGGCCTATACGGCATATCTGCCCGAGGGGGCGGCCTTCCTTCAGGGCAGAGCGATAGATTACGGCACATACGATTGGAGAAGCTACGGCCCGGGCGGCGCCTCGGTGTCGGTCCAGTATCCCATAGGACGCAGCGAGGCCCAGCCCTTTGAGCACACATATAATGGCGGCGGCTTCACCATCAAGGGCATATCCTTTGAAACAGAGGGCAGCGACCTTTATGCCGGTATGTTCGGCTGTGTCACAGGCGAGCTGCGCAGCATCGTCCTTACGACCGACAAAAAGATGAGCGACAGCGGCGCACCGACGGCGTCCATATCGACCGTTGTTCAGAGCCGCACGGCATATAACGGCGCGCTGGCCGGTCTCAACCGGGGCAGCATATATAACTGCGCCGTGTCGGGATACAGGCTCGAGGGCCACGCCTTCAGCATAAGCACATTCTATATCGGCGGTCTCGTCGGCTATAACGATAAGACAGGCACGATACGCTCAAGCAGCGTCAGCTGCCCCGATATCCTGGCGTCGAGCACCTTTGCGACCCTGCGTGTCGGCGGGCTTGCGGGCGGCAGCAGCGGACAGATCCGCCGCAGCTATGCCCTCGCAAGCATCAACATCCCCGAGATCCGCGAAGGTGACGTCGTCCTTGCCGGTCTTACCCCCGAGAACAGGGGTACGATCCGCCAGAGCTACTGCGCCACGGCACTCAGCTCGGCCGGCGGCACTACATACGGCTTTTCGCCTAACTCGGGCAGCGTTTCCGGCTGTTATTATCTCAATGACGGAACATACGAGTTTGCCGGAAGCATACATCTTTATGACTACAAGCCGGGCAGCTCGGGCGCACAGCCTGTAAGCGATTCGGCCATGAAGACACTCGGCATCGACGGCTTTGGCCGTGCCGACGCCGGGCATACATACTATTATCCCAATACCGCCGCCGAAATCGGGGACGCATATCCCTATCCGGCCTCGGTCACCGGGATCGGCGGAGCCAACGTGCATTACGGCGACTGGATAACCAAGGCCGATATGGGCGATATAGGCATGGTCTATTGGGAGTATGAGGCCGGCGGAGCCAACGCCGGATATCACTTCTCCTTTATCGGCTTCGGCGAGGACGGCCGCAAGGAGGGCAGCAGCCTTTGCGAGGCCCACGATGACGGCGGAGCCATCCGTCAGTACGGATACGGCTATTACTGGATGAGTTCAGAGCCCGAGGCCACACTTACGTCAAGTGCGGAGAACGGTGTGTTCCGCACCGGCGAGCGCCAGACCGACGTTGAGCGCGAGCTGGCAAAGCAGATCCCCGGCTTTACCTTTGTGGCATACAGGACAGCGGCCGACGGCCTGCGTCTTGATTCCTATAAGGACGCCAACGGCACATGGACCCTCGATCAGGGCGGGATAAAATATTCCTTCACCGTCTGCCCCTTCTTTGCCGATTCCTACAGCTATAACAGTGCCTCGGGCACCGCGAAGGAGCCGGGCAGCGACAGCCTGCCCTATCAGGTGCGTTCGACAGAACAGCTGCAATTTATAAACTGGAGCTTCTATAATAACACCGGCAGCGTCAGCGTCGACGTTACATCGGCGAATTACAGATACTTCCCTTATCTCCAGTATACCAGCTCGACCAGCAGCGCCACACAGACCAGAAGTGACGCCATAAGGGGCGACAGCACCGGCGGCAGCCGTCCGATACACACATGGAAGCAGACCCATGACGTCAACGGTACCGATCTCGGCGCCCTCGGGGATAAGACAAAGAATGCCTTGATACATCCTATCGCCGGGGCCGTGGCCCACACCACCTCGAGCAGCTATGACATGGTGCTCTATAACTGGTTCGGCGGAAAGTATGATGGGCAGAATTATTACATAAAGAATATCAGGATAGATTCCTACTGCTATAACGTCGGCCTCTTCGGAACGACGGCGGGCGCAGAGCTTTCGAACATAGTTCTTTACAGCGACAACGGCTCGGAGATACAGAGAAACAGCGATCCCACCAGCTGGAACTATCAGTCGAACGGAATGCCGCGCGATGTGAAGTCCTATGCCTGCTCCTATACCCTCGGCGGCCTTGTCGGCGTCGCGTACGACTACAAGGCCGAGCTGGGCAGCGGCAGGATAACCAACTGCGCCATTGCCGGATATACCATAAAGGACGGCAGCAAGAACCTTCTTGCATTGGGTGAGGCGACGATAGGCGGCCTTGTCGGCGTCGCCAATGTCAGCCTTGACAGATGCTCGGCTGTGGCAGACATCGAGGCAAACTCCACCCATCGCTGGTCGGACGATTCTTCGCTCAACTCGGCGCTGTGGGGCAACTTTGTCAGAATAGGCGGCCTTGTCGGCGGACTGAGGTACAATGCGACCAACTGCTATACCGGCGGCAGTATCAAGGTCGACGGAGAGCTGCTCAAGGAGAGGATAGTCGCAGGCGACACCACCAACCAGCAGTTTGCCGACGGCAGCACCAGGGTCGACATAAAGTGGTCCAACAGCCGAGACGAGTTCGCCAAAGAAGATGGAAGTAAGGACAAGCGGAAAAATCAGTATCCCGCCACATACGTCTATATCGGCGGTATCGGCGGAAGCGGCTTCTCGGCCAACTTCAAGAACTTCAGCGGCGGATCGGGCGCGGCCGACGGCACACCTTATTTCGAGAACTGCTATACATATATCGACCTTCCCGAAATGCAGGGCACGATATGCGGCATATCGCTGATCGGCAGCATTGCCGACCGATACGGACGCACGACCATGACGGTCAGGAACTGTTATTATCTCGATAATATAAAGAACAAGCTGACCTTTGACAAAATATCCAAGTGCGTCAATCCTTATCCCAAGAGGCGGTCGCTTGCCGATGTTCTTAATACCGATGCGGCCAGGGACGCCATGCTTTACGGCGACCTGACATACCTCGGCCGGTACACGCCGGATAACGCCAACAGCAATAACTTCACCATAAACGGCGTCACGGGCCTGACCTATGACCAGATGTCCAACCGTATCGGCGGCGCAGGCATCCAGACCCAAAACGGCCTCAACAGGCGGTACGATATCTTTACCGACGCCCTGGGCAGCGCCTTCTCGTGGGTCACACTTTCAGAGCACGGCGCGACGGTAAACGGAAAATACAGCTTCCCGGGCAGCGACTCGGCCCTCAAGGGTCAGAACTATCCCTTCCCGACGGTTCTGACACAGCGGAACATCTTCGGCGATACCGTCAGCCTGCATTACGGCAGATGGCCCAAGGTCGGTCTCTTCTGGTCGGAGGGCATCGTGTCCCTCGATATGATCGCCGACTATGACAGCCAGAGCCAGAGGTCGATCCTGAAGCTGGAGCTCCGGCCGGAGAACACCAGCCTCGACCCATCCGATCAGCCGGTATTTGCCTATACCAACGAGGGCATAGTGTCGGCCGAGTACGCATGGAACGCAAATGGCGGGATAGACGTCACCCTTGTCGGCCTCAAGGTCGGCGCGACAGAGGTCGAGGCCTCGATCGGCGGGTATACGGCACGGCTTATGGTCACGGTCACGGCTGAAATGAACGCCGCAGTCGAGCCTGCGTCGATAGAGCAGTATGTCGACGACGATGCCGCCGCGGTCACGATGACGGCAGCGGACAAGAGGGGCAAGGCCGTCCCAGGCGTCACATGGCAGATCATCAATTCCGACACCTCGACAGTCTCATTTACAGAGCCGTCCGCGCAGGACGACGGCTCGTATACCCTTACGGTAAAGGGTCTTGCCGAGGGCGAGGCGACACTTCAGATGATAGCCTCCTGCACGCTTGGCGGGAATACATATGAGGGCGTCGCCGTGCTTCCCGTCACCTTCTATAACCGTGGCGTGCTCGGCGCGGCCAACATAGCTACCCAGGAGCCCTATTATTATCAGGGCACAATGAATAAAGAGCTGACGGCATGGAAGACCGGAAATGAACCACAGCAGATGACCGGCCTGACCGATGCTCCGAAGCCGGATAACGGCAGTCTGTTCATATACGGACGCGGCGCAAAGGCCGCGCTGGGCAGCTTCAGCATTGCCGGGATGACCGTGACAGACAGTACCGGCGCTTCCTATGACGTCATGCAGGACAACAGCGTTTACAGCATATCTGTCGGCGAGGTATCGACCATCGGCAGCGACAGCTTCCGGGGCCTGACGGTCCACGGCAGCCGGACAGGCGACCTGACCATACAGATGACCCTCATGAGCCAGTCGGGCGGACGGTTCACCCTTGTGATGCCATATACCCTGACACAGGAGGATACCGAGATCGACGCCGTCTATCTCGACGCCGACGGCAAAGAGGTATACCGCGCAAAGGTCGGCTATGGCCAGACACCCGGTCTGCCTCCCGCCGAGGTGGTAGCGGCCATGACGCCGCCGGAGGGCTATGTTTTCGCCGGGCTCGATTCTCCGTCAGGCTGGCAGCCCAGCCCCGATGGCGCGGCGTATGACGATGTGACCTTCACCCCGGTCTGGCGAAAGGCCAGCTATACCGTGACCTTCAAGGGCATCGGCATGGAGACATCGACGCTTGAGGTCGCGCCGGGCGAGGCCGTGACATGGCCGGCGTCGCCGGCCAGAAGCGGATACCGTTTCATGGGCTGGACAATAGACGGCAGCCAGCGGTATAAGGATACCGACAGGTATGTACTATCATCGGAGGTCACATTCCTTGCCGTTTGGAGAAAACAGGTGACTATCACGGCCTATGATACGTATGACAATGTAAAAATGGGCGAGTGGACGGTCGCCGATTATGACAATGGCTTTACGGCAACATTCTCGTACAGGTGGTTGGTTTCTTCGGGCGAGTTTGAACTCAGAATGGACAGCAAGACCGGCATACAGTATGAATTTTCACGCAGCACAGGTTGGTATGGTTATACCTACACCATAACCATCCCTGCCGATCAGTTCCCCCAGGATGAATATGAGACAGATTGAGAAAAGGAGGGCCTGAAAGATGAATAAACTCAAAGAGCAAAAGGGCGAATCCATCATGATGGCCCTTCTGCTCGTCCTCGTGGCATCGGTGGTCAGCGCCGTTATCTTAACGGCGTCGATACAGGCGGCTCGCCGCCCGCGCAACGAAAGGGCGGCGCAGCAGAGCTATCTTATCGTCAGCGCGGCGGCCGAGATGGTGCGCGACAGCATACTCGCGGCCGAATATAAGCGGGAGGTCATCGAGGAATACGAGCTGGATACCGAGACCGGGGATTATGTCCATTCCGGAAGCTATGTCAATACTGTGCAGCCCACTGGCCTTATGGCCCAATGGCTCGCGGCCGGTATCGGCGATGACTGCGATATGCCGGGATGCAGCGATACCATAGAGATCAATGTCCCGGTCGATAAAGATCAAAGCCTCGATACCGTTCTGGCCGATTTTGTCATGGACAGCGACGGCGGGATAACGGTGCGCTTTTCGATCAAGGATGGCGGCGACGACTGCCGCATGACATTGTCTGTCAAGGGCAAATATGAAGAGGACACCAATGCCACGGGCGAGAACGAAAGGGTCGTTGTGACGACCCAGACGGTCGACTGGATAAGCGCCAAGATAACAAAGGGCTGGAAGGAGGCTGACTCCGGTGAATAAGCTGGCGGGGAACAGGGGAGAGACCCTTATCGAAAGCCTGACCTCGATACTTATAGCTGCGCTGGTATTTGCCTTTCTTTCCGGCGCGGCCGTGACGGCGGCAAAAATAAACGCCGGGACAAAGAGCATCGACACCTCTTTTCATTATTCAAATGAGGGCGGAAAGGATGCAAAGGTCAAGCTGTCCGGCAAAAGGCTGGAGGCCGAAGGGCAGATAGAGCTTTACGAAAACAACGGCTATTATTACTATACGGCGGAGGTGGACGGCCAATGAGCAAGCTCCGCGACCAAAGGGGTATGACCCTTACAGAGCTCTTGTGTACCATCATCGTCATGCTCATGGTCAGCGCCCTTATGGCGGTCGGCGTCGGATTTTCGGTCCGCACATACCGCTCTTCGATGCAGAGGTCAGAGGCCCAGGTGCTGGCCTCGACGCTTACGACGGCAATAAGCGATAAGCTGCGCTATTGCGGCAGCGTAAGCAGCACCGGCGATAAGATATTCATACAGGAGGTCGGCAGCGTCTCCGGCTCTGACAGCGGAGAGATATTCCGCGTCAGCGACAGCGGCGAGGTCGTTCTTGACGAGGCCGGCAAAAAAAAGCTGCTCGGTTCTAAGGCCTATCCCCAGGGGATAAAGGTATCGGAGCTGACGATGGAGTATGACCCTGACAGCAGGATCTTCCACATCGCCTTTACCATCGTTGGAGATGAGGAGCAGGAGCTTGCCGCCTGCGACTTTGACGTAAAGCACATCAATTATTCGGAAAGTTAAACAGATACGGCAAAGCCCCGGGCATCGTTCAAAATGCGATGCCCGGGGCTTTTGTAATGTGTTATTTGCTTTGGCTGCGCCACAGGAAGGTGACTATCTGTGCGCGTGTGCAGGGATTATCGGGGCTGAATGCGGTGTCGGAGGTTCCGAGTGTAACGCCGGTCTCGGCGGCCCAACGGACAGCCTCGAAGTAATAGCTGTCCTCGGACACATCGGCGAACATGATACCTGCGCTCGACGCCGGCTGACCCAGGAAGCGCCAGATGAGGGTGACTATCTGTGCGCGTGTGCAGGGATCGTCGGGGCTGAAGGCGGTATCGGATGTGCCGCGCGTGACGCCGTTCTTGACGGCCCACAGGACGGCGTCATAGTAATAGCTGCCTGCCGCGACATCCCCGAAGGGCATGTCACCGGCGGCCTCGGGGCAGCCCGCCAGCCTCCAGAGGAAGGTGACGGCGTGGGCGCGTGTGCAGCCCGCGTTGGGGGCGAAGAGCTCTTCTGTCACGCCCATCGTAATACCGTTGTCGATGGCCCAGCGGACGGCGTCAGCGTAATAGGAATCATCGGATACGTCGATGAAGCCGCCGCTCTGACCGTCATCGGGAACGAGCTTGACGGTGATGGTGACATTCAAGTCAGGCATGATGAAGGAATATTTGTTTCCGCCTTCGTGCCTTACCTTGATATCGCGGCCCAGCTCATCCTTTACGGTCACGCTGTCGACACGGTAGCCCTCGTCGGGTGTGACCGTGATGGTGACCCTTGTGCCCTCGGAGGCGCTTCTCGGCGAGACCGAGATCTTGCCGTTATCGGGCTGATTTATGGTTATCAGCCTGCTGCTGCCGATAGAGGGCGAGGGGACCGTCGCCTGTTTTACATCCTTATTGCTGTGGTTCGGGCTCAGGCTGTCGCGGACCGTCACGGTGTACTGTCCGGCCGGCAGATCGGTGAAGCTGCCGGTGCTCTGCCACAGCGGGCGGGTCGTCTTATTGCCGTCCTTGTCGGTCACGACTATCTCGTCGTCGCTTTCATCGGCCGTGCCCTTGTCGTCGATGACCGCGCTGCCCGATTTGATGAGCGAATCGCACACCGCCGAATACTCAAGCGCGCCTTCGCCGCCGGTGGCGGTAACGGTCATCGTGCCGTCAGGCTTGGAGGTCGAACGGCATGTCGTTGTGCTGATATTGCTTATGATGACACGCAGCAGCTCGACGGTCAGGCTCATCGGGCCTGTGATGTTGTCGGGCTTTGCGGCGTCGCGGACATAAAGGACATATTCTCCGGGGGCGAGACCTGTTATCTCGAGCCTGAAGTTATTTGCATCCTCTTTCTTTGTCCAGACGGTGTCATCGCCGGGTGCGGGGATCGTTCCGCTGTTTTCAACCGGGATAAGCGCGAACTCGTATGCGCCGCGCATCTCTCCGGCCGCCTTCGAAGCATCGCTGTCGTATGTGCCTCCGGTCAGCTTGGAGAGGTCGATGACGACCGCACCGTCGTTGTTGGGTGTATAGATCGGATTGCCCTTGGCGTCGACGTCGGCCTTTTCGGTGACTTTGATAACGGTGACCGCGTCGGAGGGCAGGTCTATCGCCGTCGCGTCGACAACGACCTCGTTGCTCCTGCCGAAGTTACCGGCCTCGTCTGTGGCGGTCAGAATATAGCTGCCGCCGTAAACAAGGGGGATAGAGCCGGAGAGGAGGTAACCCTCCTGACCCTTTTCGAGCAGCTCGAGATCGTTGATCTTAAGGCTGACGATGGGGGTCATGACACTTTCGGAAGATGCGTACTTGCTGGCCGTATAGATCAGCGCCGTTTTGTCGGCGTTGAGGGCCAGTGTCGCCTCGGGTACGCTGGAATCACGCTCGTCGAAGTTGACGAAGCGATAGCTTGTGATTCCGGTCGTTTCGTCCTTGAGGGCGACGCGGTATACGCCGCTTGCAAGGGGATAGTAAAGACCGAGGTCTTTATCATAGGGCGTGTTGATGTTCTTTGCGGTGAAGGACTGGCTCTTGGGGTTCTTCCTCTGTGTGTCGTCGGCGTCATAGCTGTACTCGAAGCGGCTGAGCGAGGCGTTATCGACCGCCGCGCCTTCCGTTCCGGTCGCCTTTATGCCGACCAGTGTGTCCTTGTCGACCGATGAAGGTATATCCCTGCCGTCCTTGTCGGTAAGGGTGATGTTGAGGACCGGCGCGCCGGGATCGGCCTCGGCCGGTGTTCCGGCGGCGAACCAGTCGACGGTCAGTACGCGGGTCGTCGTATTGCCAGATGTGTCGGTGACGACAAAGCGGTGGCTGCCGTTGGATGTTATATGGAGGGGATAGCTCCACAGCTCGTCGCCGTCCTTTATCACCTTGCCGGTGATATCCTCGCCGTCCATCGTGACCGAGATAAGGCCGCTGAGGTCGGCGAAGAAGGCCGTTATATCCATCGTGCTGCCCGGGGCCAACGAACCGGCCTTGGGCAGTGTGCGGCTCCAGTAGACGCCGGGGGAGGTGGGATCGGTCGTGATGACCAGATCGTCGTTAAAGACCTCTTCCAGCTTATCGAACCTGACCTGTGTGCTCTTTGCCTTGATGGTGACGGTGTGGGCGATCGAGTCGGTGTTGCCGAAGTGTATCTCGACCGGCATGATACCGCTGCTCGATGTGAGGGTCTGTGTACCGAAGCCCTTGAGGTTGGTCGTCACCTCTATCTCGGCCGGTGTCCTTGTATCTGTGCCCATGAAATAGAGCTTGATCGAATCGGCCAGCGTCGAGAAGGAGAAGGAATCGCCCTCGTATGCGATGGCCAGATCGGAACGCAGGGGCATTTCGGGGATATCGTCGCCCCAGGTCAAGGCCTTGACAAACCTCCAGGCGTCGTGTCCGGCCTGACCGGCGTCGCCGCTGGCGTTGTACCAGGTGAAGATGCCGTTGTCATCGAAGATGTTGAGGGCCGCGCCCTCGCCTTCGATCTTATAGCAGACATCGTGGAAGGAGTTTGTGGCCGTGTCGGCAATACGGATCTTGCCCTCTCCGGCCTGTGCGGGCATGACGACGACCGTGCCCTGATTGACGTCGTAATAAAGGACGCTTAGGTTGCGGCTTCCGTCGTCTGTCATTTCGGTCACCGTTATGGTCGGCGCCGTGGTGGTGCTGGTCTGCATCGAGACCGGCAGGCGCAGGGTCGAACCGGCCTGGGCCGTGAAGTTCTCGACCATCGAGAATATGGTCTTGGGCTCGACGCTGAACTGCTTTTCGTTGTTGGCGAAGTCATATTCAGTGCTTTCATCGCCCTTTGCGTCATAGCTTTCGATGGTGACGCGGAGATCGAGGCTGCCTGTGCCCGCGCCGGTGTTATAGGCCGACTTGGGTACGGTAAAGGTGCCTGTCACGGTGCGTCCGCGCATCGAGCCGATCTGGCTCTTATTTCCGGTCACGACGCCGTTTTCGGTCGTCTTGAGTTCGAGATAGCCGTTGGCCAGCGTCTTGTCATCCAGCGAGAAGAGGCTTATCTCATGCTCGTCGCTGACGCTCAGCTTATGGCCGTTCAGGTCAAGAGGCCTGAGGGTCGTTGTGCCGTCGACGGACGTCTCTTCGTATTGGAAGCGCAGATATGTCTTTTCGGATGCAGCGCTTCCGCGGTTGCCGACCTTGATGTCGGCGGCCAGCGTGACCGTGGTGTCATCGGCCGAGACCATCGTTATATCGAAGCTCTCGAAGCCCATCTCGGGCTGATCCATGACCGTTATGCAGGCCGCTGTGTCTGCTTCGCCGCCGCTTGTCTTTGTCGTATCGCTGAAGGCGTTCTGGACGATATAGCTTTCGTCCTCGGACACCGAGAAATAGATCTTGTTGCCCGTCTTTATCGAATCGGGCAGGGTGACGCGGGCGATATCGGTCTCGACCTGCTGCCCGGCCCTGATGGGCTCTGTGACCGTCCAGGTCGCCAGCGGCGCGCTGTCGGCGTCGGTATAGAGGCCTATGGTCACGGGATTCTGTTTGCTTGCGCGGATGGCCGTATCGCCGTAGTTGGTGAAGGATACCCATGCGTCAAGGCTCGACCCGGGGGTGAGGTCATAGTTGCTGAGGTGCATCGAGGCCGCGCCCAGCTTCTGCTCGCCCTTGCCGAAGGTCAGGGCATAGACTCCGTTTTCAGAATCGTAGGTGCCGTTTTTCTTTTTGGGCTGGAAGGTATAGACGGTATTGCCGTCCTCGTCGACCGTCGGCTTCATGTCCTTAAGCACACCGTCGCTGAAGACCGGGGTCATCTGCTCGACGGCTTCGAGGTTCATCAGAACGCCGTCGGTCAGGACCAGCAGCCTGTCATCTCCGGCAAGACCGAGGCTGAGATGGCCGAAGGTCAGCGAGGCGGGCGAGTCGCCCCTGTCGGCCTTGCCGTCTTCGTTGGTGTCATAGTACGCTGTCGCCGTGGTCTTATGGTCCCATCCATTGGCCTCGGCCTGTTCTATGACGTCCATGTTCAGCATGGCCAGCCTGGTCCCAATACCCCAGGACTGGGTGTCCGGATCATATTTTGTAACGTAGACAGCGTTGCCCGGGGCACCGCTCTCGCTCTTTGTATAGACCGCCGTGATCCTGCCTTCGGGGTCTGCACCGATGGTGACATTTGTAACGGCAGGCAGAGCCGTGCTGTTGTCATCGCCTATCTCTCCGCGGTCAAAGAAGGGTATGACCATGCCGGAGGGCGAGTCGCCGGTGATGCTTTCAAGGCTGGCCTGGGGGATGACATATGTGTTGCCGTTCATCTCGAAGATGAGGAAGCTCTCGGGCGAACCCGCGGCGTAGGTGCTGAAGGATACCCGATCATCGAAGCTCTCGTCATCTCCCGTAATGCCGCCCAGCACGCCGTTTAAGAACTTGACATTGGAGAAATAGGGGTCGCGGTATGCGGCGGCCAGCTTGCCGCTTGAGTAGACGCCGTCGGCACTGTTGCCCTTTGCGCCGTCGACCAGCTTGCGCACAGCAGTGGCCGAACCGATAATAAGATTTTCGTCGGCATCTGTGGTCAGCTTCTGGAGGTAAAGGGTCTTTGCCGTTGTCTCATCGTCATTATCGGCGCTTAAGACCGACCTCGAAACAGTATACGCGGCATAATAGCTGTCGCCGACCTTTGTTATGGCCGAATTTTCAAGCTGTATACCGTCATTTCGCCAGCTTTCGGCATCGACCTTTGTCACCTTATAGTCGCCGTTTCCATCGGGGACGGCAAAGGTGGGGTAGAAGCTCTTGCCATAGACCTGGAGCCTCATGCGCTTGAGTGTCATCTGGTAATTGCCGGTGGGGTCGCCTGTGCCAAAGCTGCCGGTCTTAAGATTGTCGATACCGTAGTAGTCGTGGTAGGCATCCATGATGCCGGCCAGTTCCACATCGGTATAATAGTCCGATTCGGCATAGAAGACCATGTCGCCCGCGCCGGAGGGCATGAAGAACATGCCGTGATCCGCGGTGTCCGGAGCGATCGTCTTGATCTCTCCCATGCTGCTGCGGAGGGGATCAAACGTGACCGTCTTGACGGTGGTGTTTTTTCCGGCCGCTGCCATTGCGAGGATCTCGCCGTTTTCGCTTCCCGAGCTGAGGGCGTTGTTATAGGCGGCCATTGCATCCTTGGTATAGCTTACCCATGCGGCGTGGATGATGCCGTCATCGTCGACCCAGGCATCAAAGTCGAGGTCGCCGCAGCTGTCATTATCCAGCTTGACGTATCTTTCATTCACATCCGTGGGGTCCGTGGGGCTTACAAGGCCGAGGGCCGTGCGAGCGCTGCTGTCGCCCTCGGCGGGCTGTGTCTCCTGTATTTCGGAGAGCGCCAGCTGCGAGCGGTTGATGCTTTCGAGTGAGGTATCGGTCACTGTGTAGACGATATAGTTGGCACCGTTTGCCGTCACCAGCTTATAGCTGCTGCCCGAGGGCATATCGGTCCCCAGCTTGAAGGCGTCGCCGCTGACCCCGTAGCCGGAGTACTGGAAGGGTACGTTTTTATCGGTGGGATCAAGGGCGAATACCGATATTCCGGAGTCCACGTTGTCCTCGGGGCTGTACAGCTGCTCGTCGCGGTCGTCCTCGCCGGGCAGGATGATGCTGACCTTGAGGGTATCGGCGCCTCTTGCGCTGTAGGTGCGGACATTCCTGTTGGCTGCCGACCAGGCGAAGTTCCATTCGGAATCCTCGTATGTGATCGAGAACTGGACGGCGCTGAACTCGAAGTTGAAGAAGAGTGCCGCCACGCGGAAGCCGACTCCGGCCGCCAGGGCGAACTCGTCGAAGGAGAAGGCCGTTGTCGAAGAGCCGTTTCCGGCGTAATCGGGCGATTCATGTGTTACCAGCGAGAAGGAGCATCCGACGCTGATATTGATGAACAACTCGACCTTTACGACCTCGAGGCCGATACCGGCGGCTATCTCCATGGATGCCTCGGGAGAGAAGCTGATGCCCGAGAAATAGATGTCGTGGGTCTGACGCTCGATGGGGGTGATGCTGTCGACGATGGCGTATCCGGCCATAAGATCGGTGTATTCGCCCTTTTCGTCATTGTATGATCTTGTCTCGGCGTCATTGATGACCGTGAACTTAAGGGTATAATCGCTTGAGTTCTTTTTGCCGTCGACCTTATTGGCCAGCTTGATGGTGACAGGCTCGCTGCCGTCCGACCGTATCGTACCGGCGCTGAAGCCTTCGGGGGCTTTGTCGACCGCCTCGACATAGAGGGTACCGCTGAAGGAAATATCGATGGCTTTGTAATTGGTCTTATAGGTGAAGGAGGCGCTGGGCTGTCCGACGACAAAGTCACCGTTTTCCGGGCCGTCGAGGTCATCTGCGCCCATATGCTCCTGATCCTTATGATACGTCCACAGGCCGCCGCTGCCGACATCGTTCAGTTTGAGATCGTCGACCGAACCCGCGACCTTGACCCTGCTGGCCTCGAGACCGGCCGCCACCTCAAGCTGGAAGCCGACCGTGATGCAGCAGTAAACGATGGGGCAGGGGGTCAGGTAAATGGTATAAGAGAACTCGAGACCGGCCGCCAGAACGATCATGAGCTGGTTGAACATGAAGCGGTTCTCGATGGGATCCCACTTGAGAAGCATGGTCACATTCATCGAGATCATAGCTTCGAAGCCCTTGGAGGCTATCGTTCCGCCATTCGCCGAACCTATGGCCTTATCCAGCTTATCGGCATAATCCTCAATGGCGTTGCGATAGCCCTCCGAGCGCCCCGTTGCGGCGCTGCGGCTGCCGAAGAGAGAGTTATATGCCTGCTTTACCGATTCGATGGCGTCGGCATTGGAATCGCCCAGGCCGTTGAACTCGGGCGAGCCCAGTGCATGGCTGCCCTGATTTTCAAAATTGCTTTCGGCTCCTACACCGAACAGGTTCACGCCGATCGAGATGGCCATATCCTGTCCGCTGGTCGAGACCGAGACGAAATCGGTGATATTCAGCGCCAGCTCGGGCAGATTGATGTCGCCGCCCATGTCATATTCGCTCATGGGGCTGCCCGCTCTACCCGAATCAAATCCGGCGCTCTTGTCAGAGCTGGGGTCGGTGAGGCTTCTGGCGCTTATCGAAGAGGGGTATGTCGAAACACTCGACAGACGTGCCGACTCGACCCCTTCGAGATACTGGGCAGGCTCTGCGCGAAGGGCATAGGTCGATGTGCCGTTTTCCGGCTGCTGGCGTATGCAGAGGGCAAAGGTGTCGTTTTCCTGCATCGAGCTGAGGTAATTTGCCACCTTTTCGATGCCTGCCGATGTCAGCTTGCCGTCGCTGCCGACCTCGCCGATGGGATAGCGGTCACCGAGGACCGTTCCGTCGACATATATAGGCTGGGGATCGGTGAAGGCCGTGCCGCTGTAGGGGCTGCCCTTCCAGTCGGGGGTCCATTTGACGGCGCCGTTCTCGGCCGTTGCCGGAGAAAGATCGCCGCCCAGCGGGATATCGACATAGGATATCTTCGATGCCCCCGCGCCGTACATCGTCTTGCCGCCGCCGCTGCCGCCGTGGTCGATGTAGCGGTAGCCCAGCTGTTCGGAGCTCATCGCGCTGCGGACGGCCGTCGATGTGACCGATGTGACAAAGGCGGGGATGACCTCGGCCCTGTCGCTTTCCGACGCTCTGGCAGGAAGGACAAGGCTGCGGGGCAGCATGGAATAATAGACCTTGAGGACGATCTGGTGGTACTTTTTTCCATCGGGGCCGAGCCTCGGGGCCAGATCGGTTATCGAATAGGAATCCTCGGTTATCGAGGGCAGGACATAATATGTGCCTGTGCCCGAGGCCTCGGTGTATTCGAACTCGTCCGCAGCCGGCAGGAATACGCCGGTGGTCTGATCTATCGTGCCGTTGACGACGCCGTCGTCATTGAGGTCGATATAGCGCTCTATACGGGCGATATTGGCCGCCATGGTATTTATGCTGGTGACATGGTCGGCGTCGTAATAATAGAAGGTGATGGTGTCGTTGAGATAGAGGTTAGCGGGGATGGGGATATCGTCGTTGCCCTTATAGGCGATGCCGTTGAGCAGGATGACATCGTCATCACCCAGATGGAAGTTGATCGAACGGACATTTTTCAGCTTGGCCGAAGAAAAGATCGCATTGGCCTGGCTGAAGCTGTCGATCCTTCCTGTCTTGCGTTCGCCGAAGCCGTCCTTGCCGTTCGAGAAATCCCAGTTGACCTCGCGGTATTGATAGGTTATGCCGCCGCCGCGCTGAGAGGTCTCCTTGATGGTGTTCCATGCGGCATTAAGGCGTGCCGTGTAATCGGCCTCGGACTCCTCGGTGTCGCGGGGGACAGAGGGGGTGATGTCGATCTGGACGGTCTGCTGGCGATCCATGACGACATTGATATAACCCTGATTCCTGCTGCTGTTGGCGTCGGCATAGGGCATCATCATGGTCAGCGTGCCGCCGGAAGCCGTCGTAACCGAAGAGGAAGACAGCGAGTATGCCTTAGAGGCATCCTCGGGGCTGAAAAAGAGCGAACGGTTGCTCAGTCCGCCGTTGGCCTGGGAGGCAAAGGTATAGGAACTGGCGTTATTGCCGCGCGTTACCCTTACCTGCGAGTTATTGTATATCTTTGTTCCGGCGGCATTCGTGCCGCCCTTTCCGGCTATAAGAGATATGATCGGCTTGATGACGTCGTGCAGCGCCGGTGCATCGGCCTGAAGGGAATCGTCATCGGCCGTGTGGATGCGGACAAGGGGCATATTGAGCTGACGGCGGGTCAGGAAGCCGCTTAACAGCTGTGTCTTGCAGTTGGCGTCGCCGGCAATGCCCGAAGAATGATAATAATGACGGAAGCGGATAAGCCCGTCGTTGGTTGTTCTGTGGGAAATGGCGTTGAACTGCCATTTGTTGGCGCCGGGATCGGTCAGCTCTGTGCCGCCCTTGTAATCATAGACAGAGGTCGACCAGTCGTTGCCGCCCTTGGTCCAGGCGCTGCTGTCCGACTTGCTGTCGACATTTATCGTGACATGCGAATACCTGTCGATCATGTTGGGGACGGTCATTTGCATGTCGCCTCCGCGCTCTGTCGAATACTGCCAGCCGGTCGAGCCATAGCGCGAACCGGTGCTCCATAAGGAGGGGGCGTTGACGACAAAGCTCTCGAGATCATCCGATTCGGAGGGTATTTTTGCGCCCGATTTGCCGCTGACATCCTCGGAGGCCAGGGCGGCGTTGTCGGTCCAGTAATTTCCGCCGTGGGTGCCGGGGAAGGTCAGTGCGCCGGGATAGGTGAAGCTGTATGGCGCGATGCCGCTGTCGGTATTTCCGACCGGCGTGTAGTCGCCCGCGACATCCTTGCCCTTATCGGATGCCTCGGCTCGGATCGTGCCCGCACCGGGAACTATCGGAGAGGCCTCGGATACAGAGCCTGTAAGATCATTCTCGTCCTGGGAATAGAGTATGGTGGCGAGGTTGTCGCCGTCGCTTTCGACCGTATTGTAAAGACGCACGGTGACAGTATCGCGGCCCTCCATGACGGTGTTGCCTTGGCCGCCCTTTGCCTGCGTCAGGGTCAGCGTGAAGTAAAGGCCGCTGTCATCCTGTGAAAGGGCGGTCTTGTCATTTATAAGGTCGATCTCGATATATGTGCGGTCGATGTCGGAGGGGAAGAGGGCCGTGCCGCTCGAATACGCGAAGTCGCGTCCTTCCTCCGCCGTTCCGTTTGATGTTTCATAATCGACCCCGGCGACATACTGCATGCCGTCGCCTGTGCGTATGACCGGGATGCGCACCGTTCCGGCGGCCTTATCGGCCCATATCTCGGCCAGCTCGAAGCCGATCTCAGAGGGGATCTCGGCTTCGTCGTCCTCAATGGCAACCGACGCCGTGCAGGCGTTTGAATATATCTCGGCGCCGAGAGAGTCGGTGACGATGACACTGACCATTTCGGCGCTTTCGTGGAGATCGTCGTCAATAGCCTCAAAGGTTATCTGTTTTTCCCATTCACCGTCAGCAAAGATGACCTTGAAGCAATAGCTGTCGTATTCATCACCATCGAACTCTATGCCGGTCTCGGTGCGGCTGTGGTCGTCGACAAAGTCGTCGGGCATTTCGGCCGGGATATCATTCGATTCGGGGATATATTCTTCACCCAGCCAGCTTTCGGAGCAGTATTTGCTGCCGTTTTTCTCATAAAAGCACCGAAAATCATAGGAGTATAGGCCATCGAGCAGCTTGTTGAGAATACTGGGCGACACAACAAACTCGGACGAGTCAGCATCTCTGACATCGGACCAGCGCTGTACATAGGAATTGCCCAGCTTGATCTGCATCTGCCATCTATAGCTGCCCTCATCGGCGTCGGGCGCCGTCAGCACCATAGAGTCGGGCAGGTCGCTGCCGCCCTCGGCCTCTGTAAGCGCCTTGCCGGGGCGGATGATCTCTCCGCTGCCGCCGAGGGGCTGATATATGGCACAGGGCCACGGATCCTCTACTGTCACGCGGTAGTCGTTGGTTCCCGCCGCGTTGGCATAGGAAAGAGTATCCTCATTTATCATTGTGACAGCGGGATGAAGGGTGACCGTTGCCTCGGCCCGGCCCTCTGTGCCGCCCAGACGATAGAGGGTAAGCACGCCCTTTTGACTGCCGCCGGACCCGCCCTCTTTAAGGTTGATCTGCGTTTCCTTAAAGGCGAACGCGCCATAGGGGTATTCCGACGTCCATTCATCGACCGTCTTGCTGTCGATGACGTCGCCGTCCTGCCCCGTGACAGAGATGCGCCCATTTCCGTCGCTTATGACCGCCGCCAGTATCGACGGCGACAGCTGGAAGCATAGTGCCAGAACAAGAAGCAGCGACGTGATCCTCTGGAACAGTTTTGGTTTCATCTTATCTTCTCCTTTCAATATCCTTTTTTCCTAAAGGCCGCTGGCAAACTGGTTTACCTCATATTCGGCCATCTCATAGGAGAAGCCGCGGGCGTCGACCCAGCGTATCGTCCGTCCGTCGGTGGTGACCGACCTCCATACCTCCTCATCGCGCAGTGCGCCGAATCGCGGTGAACTGAGAGAAGGCCGCATGTTGAGCAGGGTCGCGCTGCCGTTGCGCCAGTTTACCCGCAGGATATAGTTCCTGTGGGCGGCGACCGATTTGATAGGCGGGCCTGTCATTGGGCTTTTACCTCCTTTTCGGCATAAAAATGCCGCTGTATATCTTTAATATACAGCGGCAATGCCGGCCGGGGTAGGGAACAAAGTTCCCGCACGGCCTCCTATACGTTATTTTTTTCAAAAAGTTCCATAAGGGCTTGACGGCGCGAGGACGAGCTTCCGTCCAGCCCCAGCTTTTCATATACCGTCGTCAGGCGATTGCTGACCGTCTTTTCGGTTATTCCGAGGGCAAGGCCGATCTCCTTTCGGGTCTTGCGCTGGATGGTCATGCGCGCGATCTCGAGCTCGCGGTCGGTCAGGCCGTAGGAATCCAGGCGGCTTTGCGGGAAGAAGCTGCGCAGCATGCCCGAGCGCGCCGGCATATATTGCTGCGCAAGCCCGGAGATCCTCTCGATAAAGGCCTTTTTGGCGGGATCGTCGGGCAGAAGAGGGATGATGTCCCGCAGCTGATCCCAAAAGAACACAAACGGCATGACCAGCATGTCGGGCGCGGCATCGTCGACGGCGGCCGACAGGTGGCGCAGCGCCGTCTCTCGCTTACCGAGGTGTTCGTAGGCGGCGCACAGCTGAAGCTCGGCCCAGATCGAGCAGAGCAGCATGCCCTTGTATCCGGCACAGGAGGAAAGGACGGTATGTTCTCTGGCGGCCGCGGCCGTCCACTCGCGCCGGGCAAGAAGGATCTGGCTTCGGGTCATCTCGACCATAGGCGCGGTCGGGCGCATCATGGGGGAGGGGACCGACGGATCACACAGCCAAAGCGGCTGGTCGCCCGATTGACCCAGGAGGCCGTATATCCACGCGCGGCACAGGTCGACGGTATAGAGAAGGGCATAACGGCGCTCGCGGCGCAGCAGCTCTTCCTGCTTTTTAAGGATCAGCTCGGCTTCGGCCATATGCCCCTCAAAGACGAGCATCTGCGCTTTAAGGAAGTCGGCGGCGAGCCAGATGCTGAACTGTCCGCAGCCTCTGGCCGATTCGACGGCAAGGCGATAGTTTATCTCGGCGTCGACAAGGTCTCCGCGATAAAAATCCGTTTCGGCCTGCATGGTGTATTCGGCGCCGCTGCCGTGACCTTCGGTCACGCGGTAAAAATAGGGCATACATTCTCGCATTTCGGCGTTTTCGTGGTCAAGCCCCCCGGCGGTGCGGTGATACTGGGCCAGTACCGAGGGCGAACCGAAGGTCCAGTTGCCGCCGGTCATGCCGACCACCGGGCGGGTCATAAGACTGCATGCGCGGCGGTGATAGGCGCTCATGGCCGAGATATCATTGAAGGCCAGAAAGCTCATATTGAGCTCGATCTCGCCAAAATAGTTATTCTTTTCGGCCTCAGGCATGGCGTCATCATGCTCTATCGTATCATAGAGCATGTCGCGCATGCGGTACATCTCTTTGACACAGCCGAAGGAGAAGAGCTTCCGCAGCATGACCAGCATGGCGTCGGGGTGCTTTTTCCAGATATCTTCGGGGCAATCGCTGTACCACGACAGCATTTTATCCTTGTTCTCGCCGGTGATCGAGCGGGCCTGATCGGAGAAGAAGGCACACAAAAGCTCGTCCCACGCCCCTGCGCGTTCGAAGCACAGCTCGGCAAGGTAATATTCGCCGATGCCCGCGTACCAGCTGCCCAAATTTGAAAGATAGTCACGCTTTTCGGTCTCGGGCAGCAGACGGAACTTTTCCCGGGCGCAGCTGCGCAGCATATTGTGATAGCGATATACGCCGTCGACACAGGTTATGAAGGCGTTCTGTCCGGTCAGCTGCCGCAGCAGCTCGGCGGCGTCGCCGTCGGACCATAGATACCGCGCCTGCTCGGCGGTAAAATCATCGGGCACGCCGAGGAGCACGAGAAAATCCCGCTGACGCGGCGGCAGCGGCGCGAAAAGGACCTCGTCGATAAGGGGATAGATATTCGATGTGTTTTCCGGCCAGCGTCCGGTCTGGGCAAAGGCGCGCAGATGAAGATAGACCATGGAGAACCAGCCCTCCGTGCTTTTTGACAGCATGTCGGAATCGAGCTGCGAGATATGCTGTCCGCCGCGGAGGGCATATTCGGCGACACCCTGGCGGCTCAGGCGCAGATCGTCGACATCGAGGGTCCAGAGCTTTGGCCCGAGCTTCATCTGGGCCGCGCGGTCAAAGATGACATTACGCGACATGAGTATGATATGGACGCGGGGCGGCAGGCGATCGCTGAGGAACAGTATAAGCTCTGTCAGCGCCGGATCGGGCAGAAAATGCAGGTCGTCTATTATATAAAATATGTCGCGGTCCCGGGACTGAAGTGCGTCGGACAGCAGCTCGTGCATGAGCTGGCGGCTCTGGGGTTCAGAGGGAAAGCCCAGGGCCTGCATCTCTTTTTCCAGCTCGGGCCAGGCGCGCAGATTGCGGCAGAAGCCGTGCCAGAAATCGACCAGCGACGGTGTGATGATGACCTGGCGCAGCAGAAGGGTGTCGGGATGCTTTCTTAAACGCCGTTCGGCCCACCAGCCGATGGCCCTCGTTTTGCCGTATCCGATGGGGGCGACGACCGACGTCACGGGATATTCCGATATATGTGACAGCTTTTCGGCCAGCGGGCCGGAGATATATGTCGTATTCAGCTTGGAAGGCAAAGAGCTCACCTCACGATCTATTATTGGTAATATTATACTGAAAAACGGTCAAAAAGGCAAGCCACGCGGCCCGCCGAATATCAGGGC
>CAKUAK010000046.1 GCA_934636325.1 uncultured Eubacteriales bacterium | reverse complement strand
AAATGGGGCAGTGTGTATTTCTTGACACAGGGCGTCCTTTCATAATATAATAAGCCGTAATATTTTAAATATCTGGAAAAATCAAAAGTTAAATACTGAATAAAAGAGGGCATCAAAATGCAGAAAGAGATCAAGCTTACACAGTCCAGCCTGGACGAGCTCAAGCAGGAGCTGGAATACCTTAAGACCGTCCGCGAAAGGGAAGTTGCCGAGCAGATCAAAGAGGCAAGATCCTTCGGCGACCTTTCTGAAAACAGCGAATACGACGAGGCTAAAAACGAGCAGGGCAAGCTCTATTCGAGGATAGCCGAGCTGGAAAATATAATCATGTACGCCAAGATCATCGAAGAGCCTCTCGGCAACGAGAGCACTGTCGGCCACGGCAGCAAGGTCGTCGTCAGGTTCAAGGATGAGGATATGGATGATGAATACCAGATCGTCGGCACACAGGAGGTCGATCCCGTCATGGGCAGGATCTCTGACGAGTCGCCGATAGGCAGGGCCCTTATGGGCAGGCATGTGGGCGAGACGGTCGATATCGAAGCGCCTGGCGGCCACATGCAGTGCAGGATAATTTCGGTCACAAGATAAAGGAGAACGGATATGAGCGCAGAGACAGAGAGAGAAGAACTGGTCGAGGGTTCGGCCGAATATACAGAGGTAGTAAGGATCAGGCGTGAAAAGCTGGCCAAGCTCCAGAGCGAGGGCCTCGACCCCTTCCGCGAGGTCAAGTATGAGCGCACCCATCACACAACAGATATAACATCCAACTTCGAGGCCATGGAGAACCAGGTCGTATCTATTGCCGGACGCATCATGTCCAAGCGCGATATGGGCAAGGCCTCTTTCTGCGACCTCCTCGATCAGGAGGGCAGGATCCAGCTTTACGTCAAGGTCGACGAGCTTGGCACAGAGGGCTATGAGCGCTTCAAGAAGCTCGATATCGGCGATATCGTCGGCGTAAAGGGCTTTGTTTTCAAGACCCGCCGAGGCGAGATATCGGTGCACGTCCAGGAGCTGACCCTGCTCAGCAAGTCGCTGCTGCCCCTGCCCGAGAAGTATCACGGCCTCAAGGACGTCGATATGAGATACAGGCAGCGCTATGTCGACCTGATCGTCAATCCCGAAGTCCGCGAGACATTCGTCAAGCGCTCGGCCGCCATCCGCGAGATCCGTGCCTTTATGGATAACCGCGGCTATATAGAGGTCGAGACCCCTGTCCTCAACACGGTACAGGGCGGCGCGACGGCAAGACCCTTCGTCACACACCACAACGCTCTTGACATCGACATGTATCTCCGCATCGCCACAGAGCTCCACCTCAAGCGCCTTATCGTCGGAGGCTTTGAAAAGGTATACGAGATCGGCCGCATCTTCCGCAACGAGGGCATGGACACCCGCCACAACCCCGAGTTCACTACCATCGAGCTCTATGAAGCATATACCGATATAAACGGCATGATGGAGCTGACCGAGAACCTCTTCAGGCATCTGGCCGAAAAGGTCGCCGGCACGACCCTGCTGACATACGGCGACAAGACCATCGACGTAGGCAAGCCCTTCGAACGCCTGACAATGACCGAGGCTCTGCGCAAGTATGCCGACATTGACTTCGACAAGGTCGAGACCTTTGAAGAGGCTAAGACTCTGGCCGAAAAGCATCACCTTACCGTCGAACCCAAGCACGGTAAGGGCGATATCCTCAGCATGCTGTTCGAGGAATACTGCGAGGACAAGCTGGTCCAGCCGACCTTCATCATATCCCATCCTATCGAGATATCGCCGCTGGCCAAGAAGGATCCCGGGAATCCGGCCCTTACACAGCGCTTCGAGCTCTTCATGAACGGCTGGGAAATGGCCAACGCCTTCTCCGAGCTCAATGATCCTATCGACCAGCGCGAAAGGTTCGAGAACCAGATGCGGCTGAGGGCCATGGGCGACGCCGAGGCCAGCGAGATGGATGAGGACTTCCTTACAGCGCTGGAATACGGTATGCCCCCCACGGGCGGCTGCGGCATCGGCGTCGACCGCCTTGTCATGATGCTTACAAACAGCCCCTCGATCAGGGATGTCCTACTGTTCCCCACAATGAAGCCGCTTGACTCCGACAAGAAGGTTGAAAAGCGTGTTGAGGCTCCTGTGGAGTCTGCTCAGGCGTCTCCTGAAGCCCCCGAAAAAATCGATTTTTCCAATGTTCAGATCGAGCCGCTGTTCCAGGATCAGGTGGATTTTGACACCTTCTCCAAGAGCGATTTCCGTGCCGTAAAGGTCAAGGAATGCGAAGCCGTGAAGAAGTCCA
>CAKUAK010000045.1 GCA_934636325.1 uncultured Eubacteriales bacterium | reverse complement strand
TCCTCGCGGTACTCCAGCCGGGTCTCGAACTCCCGGCCCGACGCATTGGTATATTTGACCGACGCACCCTCTGGCGGCAGCCCGAGATCGACCGATCCGGCGGCCGATCTGATTTCGGCCCTGGTTCTTCCGGCAAATGATATGTCGATATCGCCGCTGGCCGTTGTGACATTCAGACCATCGGCCCTGACATTTTCAAGATCGACGTCGCCCGAGGCGCTCTTGACCTCGATGCTCTTCTGTTCGAGGGTATCGGCCTCGATATCGGCGCTGGCCGTCTTTACCGTGATGTCGGTGCCCTTGGGTATCTCGACGGTCAGATACTTGTTGTCGTCATCGGTATCGACCCTGCCGTTCGACGCGCCGAACTGTATCCTGAGGGTGCCGTTGTCCATCATCCAGTGGACCGCCATTTCATCATCGAGCTGTCCGCTCTCGCTGACCCTGAGGGTATCGGAGGCCGACTCGACAAGCTCGACCCGGCCGAAACGCCAGTTGATCTCAAGGGCCGACAGGTCGGCGGCGTTATAGCTGAAGCCCCCGGCCGTGTATTTGTCGGCGTCGGGGTATACTACGCCAAAACTCTCCTGTGCGGGCCGAACTTCTTCATCATCGAATATAAATGAATATCCTTCTTCGCCGTCTGTATACTCAATACATATCTGACCGCCATTATCCAATATATACTGTTTGACGGCCGCATCGGATATCATTTTGTTGTATAGTTCCGACGCCGAAGCCTGAACGACCTTTTCAAATTCGATATTTTCCGGAACAGAACTCCATTCCATCGTCATCTTGACTCGTGTCTTATCCTGATTGGCGCCGAACCTTGTCAGTGCAACTTCGGGTATTACAATACCCGAGGAAAGCTTTCGGCCTTCACCTATGTATTCCTTACCCAACTCACACGCGGCCTGATAGGCCATGGCAAGGGCCTCCTTCTCGCCCGCGGGCTGCCAGGCTATATCGTCATAGAACCGGCTGAAATCGCCGGCGTCGGGGACATCGTCGACCCTGCGCTCGTTGCGCGGCAGCTCGCTGCCCGTCTCGAAGCACTGCATATCGACCTCTCCCAGCTTGAAAAATCCGACCGCACCGCTTTTAAGGCTGCCGCACAGGCTGTCGAAGGTATCGGAAACAAAGGCGGCCTCGTCCTTGACACTGCCCGCGTCATAATATATCTCTGCCTTTACGCCGATCTGCCGGAACCATTTCTGGCCGCAGGCATAGTTGACCTTGTTGGTGTTATAAAAGGATATGTCGCCGCCGGTCAGTTCCTTCCGCCCCGACAGCCAGCCTTCAAAGGCCTCCTCCAGCTGGGCATACATCCCGCTGTCGCCCATGTCAGATATGATCTCGACTATCCGGCGGGAATAGTCCTGATACTCCTCGTCCTTGTGGCCCGACCGGTAATCGGTTATTTCCTTGCTTGTCGGCAAGGCATTGGGGTCGATCGTGACCTCCTCCTGCTGCTGCGCGCCGCAGGAACACAGCATAAGCGCCGTTATCGCGGCGGCCGTCAGCCGCAGCGCCGCCTTATATCTCATAATAAGCCTCCTCTCGTCAGCTCTTTTTCTTCATCAGCTTCCATACTAAAATATGCACGGCCAGCATGGCCGCCATAATGACAAGCACCACTCCCGAGGGGTACAGCGGCTTGGTGTACCGGCTCCAATCATTGTCATATCTGACCGTTATCGAAAGCGAGCTCAGCGTAGATAACAAAAGACCGCCCAGCGCCAGCGTGCGGTGGTCGGTCATCCCGGCAAGGAATGCAATGAAGCCCATTATCACGGCGCAGAGGATATAACCGACGACCGTGCCGCCGCGCACATCGGCCAGCAGCGCCATATAGGCATAAGGCACGAAATAGAGCACGACCAGCAGTATCCGCTCGAGAGCGTCATAGATGCGATGATTGAGTCTCATTGACATTCCCCCCTTTTATTGATCGGTAGACGGGTCAAATCAATGACCCGTCTACCGTTAATATTTTGTCAAATACTTTTGCAAAAGATGTTGGCTATATTATATGCACTTAACATTTTTCTTGTCAACAGCTTAATGTTTTTTTCAGATGCTTTCACAATTTGCTGAGTTGGTTTTAGTGGAAATATTACAAATTAGATTCGTTCTGTATCGCAAGCGACATATTTATTATTGTATAACGTCATGCCAAAAACGTGATGCCATGTTTCAGGTCCTTCTTCTTCTTTCTCTTCTGGCAAGAGATGCATATTCCCCTTCGGCAATGCGCACTATCTGCCAGGAATATTCCTATGCCGGTTTGCGGCGCAGATATTCACCGCACTTCTTGCCTATCGGCGTCAGTGCTATCACAAAGCCAATTGCCGCCGGGATCAGCCAGCCGACCCCTATCGATGCCAAAGGCAGCTTCATGACCTGCTCGGTCAGTCCTCCCAGCCCTATTCCCGCTGTCTTGAATCCGTCAAATACCGAAAAGAACAGCGCGAAAAGCATGCTCAGAAGATAGACCTCGGTTCTTCCATGCCAGAAGCGGTCGAAAAAGGATAACAGCACCAGCACGGTCAGGAGCGGATAAAGCACCACCAGGATCGGCAGCACAAGATGCATCAGCATGTCAATGCCGACATTCGAAACCACCCATGTGAACACACAGACCACCCCGATGATGTTCCGGTATTTCAGGTTCGGGTATCTCTTGGAGAAATAATCGCCGAAGGAGGTGGTCAGGCCGATAGAAGTGGTCAGGCAGGCCATGACCATGGCAATGCCCAGAACGATATTTCCCCATTTTCCGAACATGGCATGGACTGCATAGCTGAGAAGAACGCCGCCGTTGGCAAACGGGCTCATCCCCGATGTCTGCGCGCCGATCATGCAAAGTTCTCCATAGACCAGACACAAAAGAGCCGCCGCGATCAGGCCGACTATGCAGGTATATCGAATGATGCCCTTGCGGTCTGTGACCCCTTTATCTTTAAAGATGTCAACAATAATGATAGCAAAAATCGGCGCGCCAAAACCGTCGAGCGCCAGATATCCCTGAAGCAGGCCTTCGACGAACGGACCGTTTTTGTATTCTACCGCCGGCTCAACTACCTCGCCCAAAGGATTGAGCATTGCCGTTACAAAGATCAACAGGATAGAAAGGAGCAGGATCGGGCTCATGACCTTTCCCACGATGTCGATTATTTTTGTGGGCTTCAGCGAGAAGAAGAATGTGACGGCAAAGAAAACGGCCGAATAAAGCAGCATCGGAACAAACCGCGAGCTTCCTTCCGGAAGAAACGGCACTATGCCGACCTCGAAGGAAACGGCCCCTGTCCTGGGAATCGCAAAAAGAGGGCCTATCAGCATATAGATCGACATCGAAAGAAGGATGCCGAACCGCCTTCCGGCGCGGCCCACCAGGTCGTCCATGTTATTTCCCGCCTTTACCACCGCGATTATCCCCAACGCGGCCAGCCCCGCGTCGGTAAGGCTGAATCCCAGCAAAGCCAGCGGAGCCTGCGTTCCCGCTTGCTGCCCCAGGCTCGGCGGAAAGATCATGTTTCCTGCCCCGAAAAAAATGGAAAACAGCATGAAGGACGCATACACGATTTGAGACCTGCTAAGCTTGTTATTCATTCTGTCCACACTCCTAATCTCGCATATCAAAATTTGATTCTTGAGGTTGACCTAATCTTATTATATTTTGTTTAATCTGTCAATCATCACCGGCTCTTTCAAAATCATAATTGTCTATATTTAATAAGCATTTTAGTAAATAATATTTCTGTCATTTCCCGTGTATACATGAAAAAAGCTCTCGCCCGTCTAACAGGGCAAGAGCTTTTTCTTAAATACTGCGTATCAGGGTCACCGCAAGGCCTATTTTGCCGCTTCGGCCTTGGGCGCGTTAAGTATGCGGAAGCTGTGGATGAAGTAAACTATCTCGGCCGCGGCCGTGAGTATCCACGAGCAGGGATAGAGCAGATAGAGCGAGGGTATCGTGTGGAAGTGTGCGAAGATGGTGTATACCCATATGACGCGGAATACACAGGACCCGAGGATAACGACAACGGTCGGCACAAGGCTGCGGCCGATGCCGCGGCAGGCCGAGATAGTGCAGTCCATAAACGCGCTGATGGGGAAAGAGAGGCACATGATCTGCAATCTCTTGAGTCCGGCGTCGACGACCCCGGCGTCGTTGGTGAAAAGGCTGAGGAAAGAGCCTGCGCCCAGCCAGAAGGCTGCGCTCAGCACGGCGGCACTGACAAAGGCGAAGCCCAGGCTGATATAATAGCTCTTTATCATCCTGTCATGCTTGCCCGCGCCCCAGTTCTGGCTCATAAAGGTCGAGCAGGCGGTATAGAAGGCCGCCATGACGTTATATACGACATTGTCGACATTGACGGCCGCCGAGTTACCCGAGACGACCACCGAGTCGAAGGAGTTTATGCCGACCTGGATGAAGAGGTTGGCGATCGAGAATATGGCGTACTGCACACCGGCCGGGATGCCGATGCCCAATATACGCCTTGTCTCCAGGCTATCGAGACGCAGAGCCTTAAAATCAAAATGGCAGCTGTCCTTGAGGCGCATCATATGGATAACGACCAGAGCCGCCGACACATACTGCGAGATAATGCTGGCCAGCGCGACGCCGTCGGCCGCCATATTGCAGACGATGACGAAGAAGAGATTGAGGATGACATTGAGGACACCGGCTATGGTCAGATAGGCCAGCGGGCGCTTTGTGTCACCGGCAGCGCTCAATACGGCGTTGCCGAAGTTGAATATGCCCAGCGCCGGCATGCCTAGCGCATATATCCTGAAATAGAGCACCGCCCCGGGCAGCAGGTCGCTTTTGGTCTTGAGCAGCTCGAGCATGGGCGCGGCCAGCAACAGGCAGAGGACGGTTATCAGGAATCCCATGGCCGTGCAGAGTATGAAGGAGGTGTGGATGCACTTGCGGGTCTCGTTGTCCCTCCCGGCGCCGAGATACTTTGCCACGCGGACATTTACGCCGTTGCCGAGGCCGATAAGGAAGCCGGTGAACAGATATACAAGGGTCGAGGTCGAGCCGACCGAGCCCAGCGCGGTGGCGCTGGAAAACTTGCCGACGACGGCCACGTCGGCCATGTTGAACAGGACCTGAAGCAGCTGTGAGAATATGAGCGGGATGCTGAATATAAGTATGTTTTTGTATAACGACCCTTCGGTCATAGTTATCTCCCCGCTGCGGCGGGAAAGCGATCTTGCCATAAAAAAACTCTCCGTATTGGTTGTCCCTGCGGCTTTGATACCCGCAAAGCGACCATCATTATAATGTCTTTATCGGTTTCTGTAAAGCATGCTGGGTCATCTTTTCGCGCCGCCTTTATATATGCAAAAGCGCCCGCCCGGGATACCCGGGCGGGCGC
>CAKUAK010000044.1 GCA_934636325.1 uncultured Eubacteriales bacterium | reverse complement strand
CTGCGCCGCGCCGGAAGTCCGGCGTCCCGATCTGCCCGGACATGTGCCGGGCAGATCTATTTAATGTAGAGGGGCCCCCGCAAAATCATAGATTTTGTGGGGAAACAGCAAAAGCCCCCGCAGGCTTGACCTGCGGGGGCTGTGTTTCGGGATATTTCGCTATCGACTAAAATACGGGGATATAGCCGTTCTCTTCGACAATGGCCCTGCCCTTATCGGAGAAGATGTAATCAACAAAGGCCTTCTCGGCTGTTGTCAGCTCGTGGTTGGTGACGAACAGAACAGGGCGCTGGATGGTGTAAGAGCCGTTGAGGATGTTCTCTTCGGTGGCTTCTACGCCGTTGACCTTAAAGGCATGGAGGTCTTCCTTGTTCTGGTTGTAAACGCCATAGCCGGCATAACCGATGGCATACTCATTCTCGACGATCTTGGCAGCCAGAGCGCCCATGGAGGCCGACTGGATGGCATTCTCGGAGATAGGCGTGCCCTGCATGACATTCTTCTCAAAGACCTCGGCGGCGCCGCCCGACAGGTCGCGGATGACGACGACGATCTCCTTGTGCTCGAGGGAGGGATCAAGCTCGTCCCAGTAGGCGATCTCGCCGGAGAAGATATTGCGGATGGTGTCTGTGTCAAGATCGTCGATCAGGTCGCAGACGGGGTTGTTCTTGTTGACCGAGATGGTCAGAGCGTCGGCAGCCACCGAATACTCGGTATAGCCTTCACCCAGTGCTTCCTTCTCGCTGTCCTTGACAGAGCGGGCCAGCATGCCGAAATCGGCTGTGCCGTCAACTACGCTGGAAGGGCCGTCGCCCGAGCCGCCGGAGGTAACGGCGATGTCGATCTCCTTTGCGGGCAGAGAGGCATCGACCTTGTCCCATGTGCCGTACTCTTCAAGGAAGGCCGAGCCGATCGAAGCGATGACCGGAGCCAGAGAGGACGAACCGGCAAAGTGGATCTGACCGTCGAAATCGCTGTTGTCAGCGGTGTTGTTCTGCTCTGTGCCGTTCTGGGCGTCGTTGTTGGTGTCTGCGTCATTGTTGTTTCCGCAGGCAGCCATAGCGGCCAGCATCATGACAACCATGAGCAGCGCAAGCAGCTTTTTCATGTTTTTCATATGCTTTTTACTCCTTCAATACATGGTTTTTACGGACGACAATATATTAACATGTGATGAAGGTAAAATAAATGGAATATATCAACAAAAAAGTTTTAAGAATCTCCCCGTGTTGTGGCGGTTTTCCCTGCCCGCTTCCGCAACTTTTAGTATATCTGCATAACTTTGGTATTGCCCCGCGTGATATCCGATGGTAAAATATCCAATGTAAGAATAAACCTCCGGCGCGACGCCGGGGGACATAACAGGAGGTCAGAAATGCATCAGGTATACGATCACTATTACCGCTATGACGAGATAACGGCGATACTCAAAAGCTATGCCGAAAAGCATCCCGGGTACGCATCCCTGTCGTCTATCGGCACGACGCCCGAGGGCCGCGAGATATGGATCATGAGCGTCACCGACGGCCGCACAGGCGCGCCCGAGGATAAGCCCGCCCTTTATGTCGAGGGCAATATCCACGCCGGAGAGGTGACCGGCAGCATGACCGTCATGTATCTCCTCGACACCATCTTCAGCCGCCTTGAAGAGCCTTCGGTCAGGCGTATGCTGGAAAAATACACGGTCTATGCCGTCCCCCGAGTATCACCCGACGGCTCGGAATACTATCTGACGACGCCGGGAACCCTGCGCTCGGCCCCCCGCATGTATCCTTTCCCCTCCCTTATGCCGGGGCTTCAGCGGGCCGATATCGACGGTGACGGCCATATCCGCCTCATGCGCGTCAAGACCCCCTACGGCGCATGGAAGGTATCGGAAAAGGATCCCCGCGTCATGGTACAGCGTGCCCCCGACGATATCGAGGGCGATTTCTATAACCTGTTCGACGAGGGCATGATCGAGGGCGGCTATGACGGCCTTGATATCGAGACAGCCCCCGCACCCTTCGGCAACGACTTCAACCGCAACTATCCCATCGGCTGGCAGACCGAGGACGTCCAGCGGGGCTCGGGCGATTATCCCCTCTCCAACCCCGAGACCAGGGCCAACGCCGATTTCCTTCTGGCCCATCCCAATGTCTGCTGCGTCGTCGATATGCACACCTCCGGCGGGCAGAACCTCTATACCCCCGGCTATAAGAGCGGCAAAGAGGCCCACAAGCAGGATATCGACCTCTATAAGGCCCTCGGCGCCATCGCCCACGAAGAGAACGGCTATCCGGTGCTCAACCTTTATGACCAGTACATGCCGGCCTCAAGCCCCCAGACCTGCGGCGGCTTCGATGATTTCTGCCACTTCGTTCTCGGCATCCCGGCCATGACGATAGAGTGCTGGGATCTGGCCGAGCGCTCGGGCCTCCATCCGGTATACCCGCCCCGCGAGGACAAGACGGCCGCCGAGCTGGAGGACGAGATGTGCGCCATGCTGCGCTGGATCGACGAGAACGCCGGCAAGGATGTCTATATGCCCTGGAAGAGCTTTGACCATCCCCGGCTGGGCAAGGTCGAGATCGGCGGCTGCGACGCCAAGTTCATATCCCAGAATCCCCCGCTGCCCTATCTCGAACAGGAGCTCAAAAAGCACACGGCCTTCCTGCTGCGGGCCACATCGCTGCTGCCCGATCTTTCGATAGAGGATGTCGCGGTGCAGCAGCTGGCCGAGGATATCTTCCGCATCGAGGCCGTCTGCGGCAACATGGGATATATGCCTACATATGTATTCAAAGAGGGCCTCAAGTCCAAGCGCCTTAAGGGCGTCAGCCTTTCGGTCGAGGGGGTCGAGCTCCTCGAGGGCAAGGCCGAGACCGACCTCGGGCATCTCGAGGGCAGGAGCGGCTATCGCCTGTCGGCCTGGGGCATCACCCAGGGCACATCCCAGATAAGCCCCCTGCGCCGCCGCGCATCCTGGGTGGTCAGAGGCAAAAAGGGCCAGGGCTTCCGCATCGTCTGCAAGAGCGGCAAGGCCGGTACCCATGTCTATGAGGGCACATTATAACGACTGTAAGTAAACTTACCATATATTATTACAGAGAGGAATCAGAAAAATGAGCGAGATCATCAAGTATGTCGAACGTGTCGGCACAGACTGCAACAAATGGGACGCAATGGACGCCCGCTTCGGCGATAACGACCTTATGGCCCTTTGGGTAGCCGATATGGACTTTGTCGTCCCTGAGTGCGTCCGCGAGGCCGCCGTCAAGTATGCCGAGTTCGGCGTTTACGGCTATTATAAGGTCCCCGCCGGATATCATCAGGCCTTCATCGACTGGGAGAAGAACACCCACGGCACAACGGTCGAGAAGGACTGGATACGCTTTGCCCCCGGCGTCGTATCCCCCATCTATTGGTATGTCAACATGAAGACCCAGCCCGGCGACGCCGTCATCGTCATGAAGCCGGTCTATTATCCGTTCCTCAACGCCATCAACGATAACGGCCGCAAGCTGGTATCCTCCGACCTGGTCAACAACAACGGCGTATGGACGGTCGACTATGCCGACTTCGAAAAGCAGATCGTCGAGAACAACGTCAAGCTCTTTATCCTCTGCTCTCCCCACAACCCCGTCGGCCGCGTCTGGAAGCGCGAAGAGCTGGAGAAGATGCTTGAGATCTGCCGCAAGCACAATGTCTTTGTCGTCGCCGACGAGATCCACCACGACCTCATCATGCCGGGCCACGAGCACACCGATATCCTGACCATCCCCGGCTATACCGATATGCTGGTCGCCGTCACCGCCGGCAGCAAGACCTTCAACCTGGCCGGCTGCCAGAACTCCTTCGTCCTGATCCCCGACGAGAAGCTGAGGAAGGAATATGACGACTTCACATCCACCATCAGGCTCAAGGGCGGCAACGCTTTCGGCTATGTCGCCGTCGAGGCTGCCTTCAAGGGCGGCAGAGAGTGGCTCGATCAGGTCATTTCCATCATCGACGACAACGCCAAGTATGTCGAGACCGAGCTCAAGGCCCATCTGCCCAAGGTCGTCGTCGCTCCCCTCGAGGGCACATACCTCCAGTGGGTCGACCTCGGCGCCTATGTCGAGCAGGGCAAGATGAAGGAGCTTATTCAGGATAAGTGCCGTCTGGCCGTCGATTACGGCGATTGGTTCGGCGGCGAGAAGTATGCCGGCTTCGTCAGGCTCAACCTCGCAACCTCCAAGGAGAACATCAAGGAAGCCGTCAAGAGGATCATCGAGAATATCGAGAAATAGTTTAACTTAGTGATATAACGCCAAAAGGCCGCCCATCGGGCGGCCTTTTGGTATTATGCGCTTTATTTCGCGCTCAGCTCTATCAAATTGGTATAGAAGGCGCAGGCCGAGTGGATCTTATCGAGGCTGCACCTTTCGTCGACCATATGGGCCAGCTTATACTGACCGGGGCCGAAGCCGATGGTCGGTATGCCGCGGACGACGGGCGCGACGGCGTTGGTGCCGAAATCCCAGAAATCGTATTTCTCGGGCGCGCCGCCGTATGTCAGCTCATAGGCCCTGTCGCAGGCAAGGGCAAGGGGATGGCTGCGGTCGATCCTCCAGGGCTCGTGCTCGGGGTGATAGGTCAGCCTTTCTCCGGTCCAGCTGACCCGGTCGAGGACGCCGATCTCCCAGTCGGCCGGTTTTCCGGCCACGAGGGCGTCGAGCTCGAGGCCGTGCAGGCCATGCTGGCATACATAAGCCGCGAATATGCCGGAGAGGTCCGCCTGTGCGATGTGGCCCGGGCGGCCTCCTTCAGCCCCGGCGAGTGCTGCCGCATGGTCCGCCGGGTCCCCGGCCGCACCCTGTCGGCCGATCTCCGCGAATCCCGGGTCACCCGCGCGGCCATGCTGCTGCGGGGCGGCGATATCCCGGTGTCGCTGGTGGCCGAACGGACCGGCTTCCGCACGGCCAGCTATCTTATAAGCTGCTTCCGCGCCGTCATGGGCGTTACCCCCCTGCAATACAGG
Organism: uncultured Eubacteriales bacterium; assembly: GCA_934636325.1. Lineage (GTDB taxonomy): Bacteria > Bacillota > Clostridia > Oscillospirales > Butyricicoccaceae > RGIG1902. The sequence continues at coordinate 95 of CAKUAK010000044.1, read as the reverse complement.
AGGAAGGCATTATAGGCGCTCTGCTTCCGTACGTCCATACCGCGCCACAGGCGCTATCGAATATGTATTTGTCAGGACATGCGCCTGACAAATAC
>CAKUAK010000043.1 GCA_934636325.1 uncultured Eubacteriales bacterium | reverse complement strand
TTTAATTAAAAGGGGCCCCCACGGACAAGTCCGTGGGGAAGGCTCCCCGCTTAATTCCCCTACCCCGGGGGTATACTATATTTGCAATTACCCCTTGCATTGTCCACTTGAAAGGTGTATATTGTTTGTTGAATAGAAAACCTCCGGCCGCGCACGCGCGGCAGAGATCAAAGGAGCGAATATAAAAAAGATGGACAAGATGTTTGTTTACGCCGACAACGCGGCGACGACAAGGGTCGACCCGCGTGTCAGAGATAAAATGCTGCCCTATTACTGCGAGGGCTACGGCAACCCATCCTCGCTGTATAAGCTGGGCAGAGACGCCGCCGTCGCCATCGAAGAGGCAAGGCGCAGCGTGGCCGCCGTCATCAACGCCGACCCCCGCGAGATATGCTTCACCTCGGGCGGCACCGAATCGGATAACTACGCCCTGCGCGGCATGATGCACTCCCGCCAGGCAAAGGGCAGAAAGCACCTTATCACAACGGTCATCGAGCACCCCGCCATCCTGCGCACCTGCGACGCGCTGGAAAAAGAGGGCTTTACCGTCACCCGCCTGCCGGTCGACAGCACCGGCCTTGTCAGCCTCGAAGAGCTCAATAACGCCATCACCGACGATACCCTTCTGGTATCGGTCATGGCGGCCAATAACGAGGTCGGCACCATCGAGCCTATCGCCGAGATCGGCAAGCTCTGCCGCGACCGCGGCGTATATTTCCACACCGACGCCGTCCAGGCCTACGGCCATATCCCCCTCGACGTCCAGGCCATGAATATCGACCTTCTGTCCCTCTCGGGCCATAAGATCCACGGCCCCAAGGGTACCGGCGCGCTTTACATCCGTTCGGGTGTTCTGCCCCAGACCTTTATCACCGGCGGCGGCCAGGAGCGCAACCGCCGCAGCGGCACAGAGAACGTGCCCTCTATCGTCGGCCTCGGCGAGGCTGCCCGCCTCATGCATGAAGAGATGGCCGAGGAGAGCGTCCGCGTCCGCGCGCTGTCCGACCGCCTTATAAAGGGCATCCTTGAAAATATCCCCGAGGTCATCCTGACCGGCCATCCGACCAACAGGCTGCCCGGCAACTGCAGCTTTGCCATCTCGGCCATCGAGGGCGAGAGCATGGTGCTGCTGCTCGATCACGAGGGCATCTGCGCCTCGACCGGCTCGGCATGCTCGACCGGATCCCTCGATCCGTCCCATGTTCTGCTGGGCATCGGCCTTTCCCACGAGGTCTCCCACGGCTCGCTGCGCCTGACCCTCGGCCGCTTTACAACAGAAGAGCAGGTCGATTATATTCTTGAAAAGCTGCCCCGGATCGTTGCAAGGCTGCGCGCCATGTCCCCCGTCTGGCACGGTTAATATACAGGGACGAAAAATATAGGAGGAAATGAAATTATGCTGTATTCCGATAAAGTAATGGATCATCTGAACAACCCCCGCAATGTCGGCGAGCTGGAAAACGCCAACGCCATCGGCGAGGTCGGCAACCTGACCTGCGGCGATATCATGCGTATGTATATGCGCATCGAGGACGGCATCATCAAGGATGTCTCCTTTAAGACCTTCGGCTGCGGCGCCGCCGTCGCAACATCCTCCATGGCCACAGAGATGGTCAAGGGCAAGTCGGTCGAGGAAGCCCTCGCCCTGACCAATAAGGCCGTTATGGAAGCTCTCGACGGTCTGCCCCCCATCAAGGTCCACTGCTCGGTCCTGGCCGAAGAGGCCATCAAGGCCTGCCTTGCCGATTACTATAAGCGCCAGGGCATCGACCCGACCCCCATCGTCGGCTGCATCGGCGATTGCTCCAGCTGCGAGATCCATGATAACCTCCAGAACGCCGACGATCTCGAAAAGGCCGCCGAAAGCAAATAATCGGTCCGAAAGGGCATGACAAAAAACCATCC
>CAKUAK010000042.1 GCA_934636325.1 uncultured Eubacteriales bacterium | reverse complement strand
GCCTTTTTCAAGGCCCGGCGGTGTTATTTTATTCTATTATCTTTATATAAGGCTCTGTGCAGTCCTTGTCGGCCCGTATGGCCTCAAGGGGGCCGAGAGCGCGGAATCGCGTCAAATTGCACTTTTTCTGCCCGATGGCGACCGACAGCATACGCGGCGGGACTATTATCTCGAAGGCCTTATCCCGCGGCACGAACCCGGCCATTCTGTTATAGAACCTGCGGCTGTATACCATCTCACCAAGCGCGGGATGATAGGCCCCGGCCTTGACGCCGCCCGAAGACAGCTCGTCGGTCGGGTTGAGCCCCAGCCTGACGATGGTCACACCGGCCTGCTCGAATATGTCCGCCAGCCCGGCGCAGATATCGACGGCCTCTTCAACGCTCAAAGCCTTATACCGCCCGTTGAGATACATATCATAGAGCGGCGTATCGGCAATGACGCAGGTGGGGTATATCCTTACCCCGTCGGGCGACAGGCGGCACAGCTCCCGCGCCGTGGCATATTCGTCGTCCTCAGCGCTTCCCGGAAGCCCGACCATCATTTGCAGGATAAGCTCGAACCCGGCGTTCTTTATCAGCTTCGAAGCCTTTTCGGTATCCTCTGCCGTGTGTCCGCGGCCCGAAAGCATCAGCACCCTGTCGGACATGGACTGTGCGCCCAGCTCTATCGTTTTGACGCCATATCGCGACAGGATATCGAGTATCTCCCGGTCGATGGCGTCGGGCCGGGTCGAAAGGCGTATGCTGTCGCATCTTCCGTCTCTGACATACGGATAGGCCGCTTCGAGATAACCAAGCATGAGCCCCCTGTCGATGGCCGTGAAGCTGCCGCCGTAAAAGCATATCTGGGGGCGGCTGCTGTATTCAAGGCCCTTTTCTATGATATCCCTGACCTCCGATACATCGGGCTCTTTATCGCAGGCTATCCGATGCTGATTGCAGAAAACACAATCGTTGGGGCAGCCGAGATGTGGGATGAATATCGGTATTACAGAGCTTTTCATTCTTCGCCCATAAGCTCCAGGGCGGCCTTTGCCGCAGCCTGCTCGGCCTGCTTCTTGCTCCTGCCCTCGCCCGTGGCTATGGGGTTGGAGTTAATATGCACCTCTATGACGAACAGCTTGTTGTGGTCCGGCCCGCTTTCCGACTTGACATGATAGGAAAGGGTCTCCTGATGGTTTTTCTGGACTATCTCCTGAAGTGTCGTCTTATAATCGACGAGGGTATGGCTCTTGGCCATGACCGTCGCCTTGCGTATGATGAACTCGAGTATAAAGCCCTTTGCCGCGTCTATTCCTCCGTCGAGGTAAATGGCCGCCAAAACAGCTTCTACCGCATCGGCCAGCACCGACGGGCGCTTGTTTCCTCCGCCATTTACTTCGCCCTTGCCGAGAAGCAGCAGCTCGCCGAGGCCTATCTCCTCCGCGAACTCGTAAAGCGACTGCTCGCAGACTATCGAGGCCCGCAGCTTGGTCATCTCGCCCTCGGGCAGTTCGGGGTATTTGCCATAGATATATTCGGCGCTTATCATGCCGAGGACGGCGTCGCCGAGGAACTCGAGGCGCTCGTTGCTGCGCGCGCCCTTGCTTCGATGCTCGTTGGCATAAGAGCTGTGGGTCAGCGCATGGGTCAGCAGCGCCGGATTTTTAAAACGATATCCCATGATCTCTTCGGTCATTTCCATTCTCCTTTCTTTTATATCCTCCCGCATGGGCGGGCACATTATAACTCATCGGGGCCGGACACAAAGCCGGCCCCGATGGATGATGGCTATATCCTGTCGGAAATATAATTTACCACGTCGCCGACCGTCTTGACCCTTTCGAGGGCGTCCTCTTCAATCTCGTCAAGATCAAATGTCGATTCGACTGCAAGCATGAGGTCAACGATATCTATCGAGGTAGCGTTGAGATCGCCTACAAAACTTGTATCCATCGTGATTTCGTCTTCAGATATGCCAAACTGCTCGGCTATGAGCTTTGCCAGCTTTTCAAAAACCATAATACAACCTCCTTATGCTTTCTTTTATAAGAGTATCATTACATCTGTGGATTATAGCAAAGGCAAACGCCCTTGTAAATGGCTTTTATTCTTTTTCCTGCGCGGCGGCGCTATTTTTTTCGGCCGTCCATTCGGCGGCGCGCTTTTCAATCTCGCCGACAAAACCGCTCTCGACAAACAGGCAGGCCTGACGTATGGCGCTCTTGGCGGCCTCAGGGTCACTGGAGCCGTGAGCCTTTATGACCGGCTTGGCTATTCCGAGCAGCGGAGCCCCGCCGACCTCTTTGTAATCCATCGTCTTTTTAAGATCCTTGAGCCCGCCGCTGACCAGCGCCGCGGCAAGCATCGTGAATATGTTCTTTTTGAATATGCCCTTCAAAAGGCTTACCAGATAAAGCCCCAGACCCTCATAGGTCTTAAGGACGACATTGCCGGTGAATCCGTCGCAGACCAGCACATCGGCCGCACCCATGGCGATATCGCGTCCCTCTATGTTCCCGACAAAGTTTATCTCGCCGCGCTGGCCGGCCGCCTTCAAAAGCTGATAGGCCTCGACATACATCGGCGTGCCCTTTGTATCCTCCGCGCCGTTATTTATAAGGCCGACGCGGGGCGAGGCTATCCCAAGCTGCTTATGGGCATAGCAGGAACCCATGACGGCGAACTGGAGCAGATCCTCGGCCGTGCAGACGACATTTGCGCCGCAGTCGACCAGTATCGCCTTTCCGGCTTTGGTTGGCAGCGCCGGCGCAAGTGCCGGGCGGCGTATGCCCTTTATCCTCTTGACGACAAAGGTGCTTCCGGCAAGCCACGCGCCGGTATTTCCGGCCGACAGCGCGGCGTCGCCCTCTCCGGCGGCAAGCATATTGAGGGCCACGGCCATCGAGGAGTCCTTTTTGCGGCGGAAAGCAAGGCTGGGGCTGTCATGCATGTCTATGACCTCTGTGGTGTGCACGACGGTAAGGCGGCTGTCGCCCTTCGCGCCCTCGCGCTCAAGAACAGAGTTTATCTGGCCGCTGTCGCCCACAAGGACGACCTCGAGACCCGATATCTCTTTAAGGGCCCGCACAGCGCCGGTGACAAGGGCGTCGGCGCCGTTATCGCTTCCCATTACATCAATTATGATCTTCATTTTATATCCTCCGTTATGACGGGAAGCATCCCGTCAAGGGTCTCCAGCGCACGCTGAGAGACCTTCTCATACCTGGCCTGTTTGCCCTTGACCCTCTCATCAAGGCTGTCGATAAGTCCGAAGTTTATATTCATCGGCTGAAAGTTCTTTCCCTCATACATGCTTATATGCCCGGCCAGCGCGCCCAGCGCCGTTTTGGTCGGAAGATCCACCGGTTCGGCACCCCTGACCATACGGGCCATGTTGATGCCGCAGCACATGCCGGAGGCCGCCGATTCTATATATCCCTCGACGCCGGTTATCTGGCCGGCAAACATTATATCCTCATGCCCGATGACCCGATAAAACCTGTCGAGCCTGCCGGGAGAGGAAATGAAGCTGTTGCGGTGCATGACGCCGTAACGCAGGATCTCCATATTCTCCAGCCCGGGTATCATTGAAAATACCCGCTTCTGCTCGGGGAACTTCAGGTGGGTCTGGAAGCCGACGATGTTGTACATGCTGCCCTCGCGGTTGTCGGCCCGCAGCTGCACGACGGCATAGGGCTCTTTTCCCGTCGCCGGGTCGGTTATTCCCCGGGGCTTCATTGGACCGAAACGCAGGGTATCCTCTCCACGGCGGGCCATGACCTCTACCGGCATACAGCCCTCGAATACGGCTTTATCCTCAAAGCCGTGGACCGGTGCTTCCTCCGCTGTGCGCAGCTGCTCGATAAAGGCGGTATACTGTGCCTTGTCCATCGGGCAGTTGATATAATCGGCCTCGCCTTTATCATAGCGCGAGGCGAAAAATGCCTTTGTCATATCTATGCTCGAAAAGCTGACGATAGGCGCGGCGGCGTCATAGAAATGAAGGGTCATATCTCCGCCGAAGAGCCTTGCGATATCGTCGAAGAGCTTGCCGTCGGTCAGCGGGCCGGTGGCGATTATGACAGGGCCTTCTGGGATGCTGTCGACCCTGCCTTCTATTAGCTTTATAAGCGGGTGTGTCTTGATCTTTTCCGTTATATATCCCGAGAATCCCTCGCGGTCGACGGCCAGCGCGCCGCCGGCGGGGGTGCGGTTGGCCTCTGCGCTCTCCATTATGAGAGAGCCGCAGCGGCGCATCTCTTCCTTCAACAGTCCCGGCGCGTTGGCAAGGCTGTTTCCCCGCAGAGAATTGGAACATACCAGCTCGGCAAAGTCATCATGGCTGTGCGCCGGGGATTTTTCGTTGGGCTTCATTTCGTAAAGCTCGACCTCGACCCCGCGGATGGCCAGCTGCCATGCCGCCTCGCATCCGGCAAGCCCCGCGCCTATAACCTTTACACTATTGCTCATCGGTCTTTTTCTTCCTTCCGGGCTTTTTCACCGTTTCGGTGTCGGCCGTCTCAGCCTTGGTCTTACGGGTGCGGGTCGTCTTCTTGACCTCGCCCTCGGCTTCGGCCGTTTCGGCCTTGGTCTTGCGGGTACGGGTCGTCTTCTTGACCTCGCCCTCGGCTTCAGCCGTCTCACCCTTGGTCTTGCGGGTGCGGGTCGTCTTTTTGACCTCGCCCTCGGCTTCGGCCGTCTCGGCCTTGGCCTTGCGCGACGACTTTCTCTCGGGCAGCTCCTCCTCATATCCGCATCCGGGAACATGACAGAGGTTTTTCTTTTCTGTCTTGGTATACCTCTTATATATCACCCCGCCGCACTTGGGGCATACCTTTTTGGTCGGCGTATCCCATGTCATGAAAGGACACTCGGGGTTCTTCTCGCAGCCGTAATAATAGTACCCGCTCTTGGACTTTTTCTTGAGCAGCTTCGCGCCGCACACCGGGCAGGGCGCGCCGGTATCCTGCGCCAGGGGTTTGGTATTCTTGCATTCGGGATATCCGGGGCAGGCAAGGAACTTGCCGAAGCGTCCGCTCTTGATGACCATCTTCCTGCCGCAGAGCTCGCAGACGATATCGGTCTCTTCGTCCTTGACCTTGATTCGCTTTTTATCGAGATCTATCTCGGCCTGGGCCAGCTCGGCGGCAAAGTTCTGATAGAACTTCGCCAGCATCTGGTGATAATCGACCTCTCCACTTTCAACACCGTCGAGGCTGTCCTCCATCTGGGCCGTGAACTTGAGGTCGACAATATCGCTGAACTTGTCGATCATAAGGTCGGTGACGGCTTCGCCCAGCATTGTCGGGCGAAGGGCTCGCCCTTCTTTTACGACATACTCTCTGTCTATGACGACCGAAATGGTCGGGGCATAGGTGCTCGGGCGTCCGATGCCCTTTTCCTCCATGGCTTTGATGAGCGAGGCCTCGGTATATCTGGGGGGCGGCTGTGTGAAATGCTGCTTGGGCTCTGTCTTGATATGAGCAGGGACATCGCCCTTTTCCAGCCTGGGCAGCGGGCCGCCCTCTTCATCGTCGCCGCTGTCGTCGCGGCTCTCTTCATAAAGGGCCAGGAAGCCCTGGAAGTCTATCGTCTGTCCGGTGGTATGGAAAACAAACCCGCTGTTCTCCATATCGACCGACGTTGTGTTCAGAATGGCCTCGGCCATCTGGCTTGCGATAAAGCGCGACCAGATCAGGCGATAGAGCTTATACTGGTCGGGGGTCAGATAAGGCCTGACCCTGTCGGGATCGAGAGAGGGATCAGAGGGCCTTATGGCTTCGTGGGCGTCCTGCGCGCCCTTTTTTGTCTTGAATACGCGTGCCTTGGCGGGGCAGAAATCTCCGCCGTACTTCTTCATTATATAATCTCGCGCCTGTGCCAGGGCCTGGTCGGCGATGCGCAGCGAGTCGGTCCTCATGTAGGTTATAAGACCGGTCACGCCGCCCGAGCCGATATCGACGCCCTCGTAAAGCTCCTGCGCCACCGACATGGTGCGGCGCGCCGTCATCGACAGCTTGCGGGAGGCCTCCTGCTGGAGGGTCGAGGTTATAAAGGGGGGCGCGGGCTGGCGTTTCTTTTTGCTTATCTTGACCGTTGTGACGGTGAAATCATGGCCCTCGACGGCGGCAAGCACCTTTGCGGCCTCTTCCTCGTTATTGAGCTCTATCTTTCCAGAGGTATCGCCAGTAAAGAGGGCAAGGAAGCGCTTTCCGTCCTTTTCAAGGGTGACCTCGATGCTCCAGTATTCCTTGGGCTCGAAGGCCTTTATCTCGCGCTCGCGGTCGACGACCATCCTTGTTACGGCCGACTGGACACGTCCGGCCGAAAGGCCGGTCCTGACCTTTCTCCACAGAAAGGGCGACAGCTTATAGCCGACGATCCTGTCGAGGATACGCCTGGCCTGCTGTGCGTCGACAAGGTTCATGTCCAGCTCGCGGGGCGACTGCACCGCCTGTGTGACCGCCTTCTGTGTGATCTCGTTGAAGGTTATCCTCTTTGTCTTGGCGTCGTCAAGCTCCAAAAGCTCCTTCAGATGCCACGATATCGCCTCTCCCTCGCGGTCGGGGTCGGTTGCGAGATAGACCATCTCGGCCTTTCCGGCCGCGCTTTTAAGGGTCTTGATTATCTTATCCTTGCCCTCTATCGGGATATATGTTGGTTCAAAATTATGGTCCACGTCGACACCCAATTCCTTTTTGGGCAGATCGCGCAGATGGCCCATCGAGGCCTCTACGCTGTATCCGTCGCCGAGATATTTTGTTATTGTTTTCGCCTTGGCCGGCGATTCCACAATAAGAAGTTTCGACATTTGCTTTCTTTCCCTTCGCTCAACGCTTTATCTCAAAGTAATTACCCGGCCTCTGGACCACCATGCCCTGTATCTCCAGCATGGTCAGCCTCGCCAGCAATTCTCCTGTTTCCATTTTTGTTCTGTCGGCTATTTCATCTATATGGGCGATCTTTCCGATGGCCTTTATTATCTCTCCGTCCGGCCCTTCGGGTATGGCCGCCTCGCCGCGGGACGCCCCGGGCGTCTCTGACGGCATATCCGGCTCTCTTTTCTGTCTTGCCGGGCGCGCCGCCCTTTTCTCGGGAACATAGCCGTAAGCCCCGAGGATATCGGCCGCCGATGTGACAACGGCGGCGCCGTCCTTTATAAGCCCGTTAGTGCCGACATAATCATCACTGTCTATCGGCCCCGGAACGGCAAATATATCCCTGTCCTGCTCGGCCGCCCGCCTTGCCGTCACAAGCGAGCCGCTCTTTTCCCTGGCCTCGACGACCAGCAGACCGCGGCACATGCCGCTTATTATGCGGTTGCGCATAAGAAAGCTGCCCGAATATGTCCGGCTTCCCGGCGGATATTCCGATATGACTGCGCCGTTCTCCATGATCCTTCGCATAAGTCCGGCGTTTTCGGCCGGATAGCATTTGTCTATAGCCGTTCCCAAAACGGCCACCGTCGGGCTGCCTCCGTCGAGCGCGCCGCGATGGGCCGCGCCGTCTATCCCGGCCGCCAGACCCGATACGACTATGATGCCGTTTTTAGAAAGCTCATATGCTATCGAGGAGGCGTTCTTCATGCCGCTGACCGTCGCCTTGCGCTGGCCGACTATGCCGACGGCTATGCTGTTTTCCATATCGGGCATATCCCCGCGCACATAAAGCACCGCGGGCGGATCGGATATATGACGCAGCAGCGCCGGGTATATATCATCGCATGGGTCGATGACCTCTGCCCCGATGCGGCGGCAGGCGCGGCAGATATCTTCGGCCTCCTCCATACTGTCATCGGAAAGAGCCTCGATGTCCTTTGACGTCAGCCCCGATACCTCCGACGCAAGCTCGACCGACGATGCGCGATAAACAGCCTCGGCGCTTCCGAAAGCCGCAAGAAGCTGATATTTTTTACGGTTGGAGACATGCTTTACCATGCTCAGCCAGACGCTGTATTCCTTCATCAAATGCCCCTAACATCCCGCGTGTCTTGACATCTCGTACATAAATACCGACGCCGCCACGGCGGCGTTCAGCGATTGTATGCCAGATATTGGTATGATAACATGTTTATCGCACTTGTCAAGTGCCTGCTGCGAAAGTCCCCTGGCTTCATTGCCGATGATAACGGCCGCCTTTGACATGTCGACCGACGATATCGCCACCGAATCGGGGGTCAGCGACGCCGCATAGACCGGAAGCCCGAGATCATGGACCCGGGCAACGAGATCATTAAGCTCTGTCCGGCAGATATTGACCCTCAGAACAGCCCCCATGGTCGCCCGCACAGTCTTGGGCGAGAATACGTCGACACAACTTCCGATAAGGGCCACGGTATCCATGCCGAATGCCTCGGCCGTGCGGATGATCGTGCCCATGTTGCCGGGATCCGAAAGATCCTCGACGGCAAGGATGCGTCTGCCCCTTATGCTGCCGTTTTCCGGCACGCGGCATGTAAACACGACCCCGGCCGGCGATTTTACACCGCTCAGCTTTTCGAGCACCGGGCGGCTCACCGTATACACCTGCACGCCGCGGGGCAGCTCTATTCCGTCTATCTCGCTCTCGTCAAGGCAGAACACCTTGTCGATCTGCGCATTACTGGCGGCCGCCTCGGCAAGGACTACCCTGCCCTCGGCAACAAAAAGCCCCTGCCTGCGGCGCTCGGCGGCATCTTTAAGAAGCAGCGCCGTCTGCTTGACCATGGGGTTTTCGCGGCTGGTTATCTCATTTTTCATCGCTGATCTCCGCTATATCCTTATCGAGCCCCATGACGACCATGACGTCGTCCGGCCTGACCTCGTAATCGGCGCCGGGATTTATCAGCCTTCCGCCGCCGTCACCTGTCTTTATAAGCAATACATTTATACTGTATCTGCTGCGCAGCGACAGCTGACGCAGATTTTTCCCGCTCCACGAGGATGGGCAGCGTATCTCGGCCACCTTGTATTCCCCGCCGATATCGACATAATCTATCATCCTGCCCGATGAAAGTATCCGCGCAAGCCTTGCGCCCATATCATATTCGGGAAAGACGATCTGATCGGCCCCGACCTTCTGGAGCACGCGGACATGCATATCGCTGCATGCCTTGGCGATGACCTTCTTGACCCCCAACTCCTTGAGCAGCAGCGTTACGAGTATATTATCCTGAAGGCTGCTGGCAAAGGACACTATGGCGCAGTCACATTCCTGAACGCCGATCCGTCTGAGGATATCCTCGTCCCGTATATCGGCCGCCACGGCGTGGGTAACGTCGTCGGCGATGGCGTTTACTCTCGATTCATCCCGGTCTATGGCTATGACCTCGTTTCCCAGCGCCGAAAGCTGACGCGCTATCGTCGTGCCGAACCTGCCCAGGCCTATCACAACAAAAGTTTTCATTCCGTCTCCTATCCTATAATGACCTTTCCCTCGGGCAGCCTTATGCTGTCGTCGGGCTGCCCCTTCATCAGGGCGGCCATACCCACAGTTATTATTCCTACCCTTCCGAGGAACATCAGGAATACCAGCAACAGCCGCGAGAACGATCCCAGACCGGGTGTTATCCCGGTGCTCAGACCGACGGTGGCCACCGCCGACACACATTCGTAAAGAGCGGCGTCGAATTCTATCCCCTCGACGATCGCCATGGTCAGCGCCCCGCCCATGGCCGCGATGGCGGCCAGCATCACAAGGGTATATGCCTGATCTATCGCCGAGCGCGGTATCGTGCGTTCAAACACGGTAACACGCTTGCGCCCGTAAAGCGAGCTTACGGCCGAGAGCGCTATGACGGCCGCAGTTGTTGTCTTTACGCCGCCGGCCACCGAACCGGGCGAGCCGCCGATAAACATCAGGATATTGCCCAGCGCCCGCGACGCCGAGGTCAGCGAGCCCTGACCCAGATGGTCGAACCCGGCCGTTCTGACCGTCACCGATTGGAAGAAGCACTGGACGACCCTCACGAGCCCGCTGCCGCAGGTCTCCGAGCTGCGCGACTCTGTCAGCAGGAAGCCTATCGTCCCTCCGGCCAGCAGTATGGCCGTCGTGCAGAGCACTATGCGGGTGTGAAAGCTCAGCCTGCGCCCGCCTTTTATATATTCAAGAATATCGTTCCAGACATAAAATCCGATGCCGCCGACTATTATCAGCACAGCCAGAACGGCCAGCACCGGCGCGCTGCCGCCATAGGCGGTTATCGAGGCGAAATCTCCCCCGACCCCCAGATTGTCGAATCCGGCGTTGCAGAAGGCCGATATCGAAATGAATATCCCGCGTTCAAGGGCGCCACAGAAGCCGAAATCACGCATAAAGAGCAATGTCAGCAGCGCGGCGCCGATCCCCTCGAACATGGCTGTCCCCAAAATGATGGTCCTCGCCAGCCTCACTATGCCCGATACCTCGTCAAGATTGAGCGAGGTGCTGAGCAGCATGCGCTGGCCTATCGTTATCTTTTTTCTGACGGCCATCGCGGCCATGGCCCCCATCATCATTACGCCGAGGCCGCCGACCTGTATCAGCATGAGTATTATCAGCCGCCCGCCGAAGGACCAGTAAGAGGCGGTATCGACCACCGAAAGCCCGGTGACGCATGCTGCCGAGGTGGCCGTAAAAAGGGCCGAGATGATATCGGCCCGCCCCTCGCCGGCCTTTGCAAAGGGCATGGAGAGCAGCAGAGTGCCTATAGCGATGAGGATCAGAAAGCCATCGGTTATCGTTCTTATCCTGCTCGTGCTTTTAAAATGTCGACGGTCTTTTTTTTCGTTCATGGATATACACCTTATTTAATATACAAAACGCAGACCTGACGCATCTTCGCCAGACCCATGTGTCGACCGTCGCCGGCTTTTACAGCATGCCGCCCTACACGCAGCACTATATTATAAAATACATGTTTTTTCACAGATGTCAAACAAATTTTCTGTTTTTGCGTTTGACCACCTTTTATTCATTAAATAAAAACGGCGCAGAGAGACGGTATCTCCCGGCGCCGTGATGTCTGTTATAAAAATCTTGCGAGGAACTCTCTTGTGCGTTCCTGCTTTGGCGATGCAAATATCTGCTGTGGGTCGCCCTCTTCACATATGACTCCATCGGCCATATAAACGACGTGGTTGGAAACGTCCCTGGCAAAGGCCATCTCGTGGGTGACGACAAGCATGGTCATACCGTCCTGCGCCAGGCTGCGCATAACGCCCAGCACCTCTCCGACCATTTCGGGATCAAGGGCCGAGGTCGGCTCGTCGAAAAGCAGCACCTCGGGCCGCATTGCAAGTGCCCGCGCAATGGCCGCCCTCTGCTTCTGCCCGCCCGAAAGCTGACGCGGACGGGCGTTGATATACGGCGTCATTCCGACACGTTCGAGGTACTTCATAGCCGTCTCCCGCGCCTCTTCCTTCTTTTTGCCAAGCACCTTTATCTGGCCGGCCATGCAGTTTTCCAGCACGGTCATATTGGAAAAAAGATTGAAGCTCTGGAATACCATGCCGACCCTCGCCCGGTATGACGTTATCCTTTCAGGCTCCGACATGATATCCCGCCCGTGGAACAATATGCTCCCGCCCGACGGTATCTCCAGCAGGTTTATGCACCGCAGCAATGTCGATTTTCCCGAGCCCGACGCCCCGATGATGCTTGTGACATCCCCCGGTCTGACGGTAAAGTTGACGTCCTCGAGCACCTTATGGCTGCCGAAGCTCTTTGAAAGGTGGCTTATCTCAAGCACATTCTCACTCATGGCGTCCTTCCCCCTTTGCGATACGGTCGGCATTTCCCGGATAGTTATATGTTCCCGCCGTCATGACCAGCGGATCGGCCTGGACCAGCTCGTAATTATCGTCGCCGTCCATCTTCTTTTCAAGCCACCTGAGTATGAAGGATGCACACAGGGTCATAAAGAGATAACCCCCCATCTCGACGACTGCCGATGGGAAATAAAGATATGTCGCGCCGACCGCCGAACGGTGAACGGCGAAAAACTCGGTAAAGCTGATGATGAACATGACCGATGTGTCTTTTATATTGATAATGAAATTATTGCCGATCTGCGGCAGGATATTCCGCATGGCCTGGGGCAGGATGACCGAGGTCATGGTCTGAAAATGGGTCATGCCGATAGCCATGGCACCCTCGGTCTGTCCTCGGTCGATGGAAATTATACCGCCCCTCACCGATTCGGCCATATAAGCGCCGGTATTGATCGAAACGACCAGTATGGCCGCCGCCCAGACGCTGTTGAACCTCAAGGCATTATTTGTAAAATACGGCAGGCCGTAATAGATGAACACGGCCTGAAGGACCATCGGCGTTCCGCGAAAGACCTCTACATATATCCTGACGATGACACGGATGATCTTCAGCACCGTCTTTTTGACCGGCTTGTCATAGGGCATACAGGGTATCGTGTTGAGTATGCCGCATACAAGGCCAATGACACATCCCAGGACGGTCGCGATAAGGGCCAGCAAAAGAGTGCTGCCCGCGCCGCTGAGGTATGCCATGCCATACGTTTGAAGAAGATCGGCTATATCTGATATAAGCTGTTCAAAACGTCCCATTAAAAACGCCTCCGGGATCAATCGGCCTGGGTCGGCTGAACAGATATGGCCTCGTCCATAATGGCATTAAAATCGTCGGCCGTCATCTGGGAAAGCACGGCGTCGATGTCCTCCTTGAGGACGGTGTTGCCCTTCATGACCGATACGCCGATATTGATCTCGCCCTCGTCGGCCTCGAAATCATCGCCGCTTCCGCTGAAATCAAGTATCATCATATCGGGATAGGCGGCCACGGCGCCGAGAGCCGTCGGCATGTCTGTGCAGACAAAATCGACACTGTTGGTCTCAAGGGCCATCAGCATGGCCGGGGCGGTCTCGGCCGCCGGCTGTACGTCGGCGCCGTCGATCTGAGGAAGCATATCGTTATACCAGATGGTGGCGATCTGTGCCGTGCAGCGGCCGCCCGAAAGATCGGATATGCCCTTTGCCGATGCATAGGGGCTGTCCTTCTTTGTAAGGCAAACTATCGAGGCATAGAAATACGGCCCGGCGAAGTCGACCTGCTGTGAGCGCGTCTCGGTCATCGACTGTCCGGCGATGACGGCGTCATATGTCCCCGACTGGATACCGGGAACAAGGGAATCCCAGTCGGTCCTGATTATCTCGAGCTGCCAGTTATTGGCCTCGCATATCTTCTTGGCTATCATGACATCATAGCCGTTGGCATATTCGCCGTCGGCTCCGCTTATGGCGACGGCCCCGTTGGAATCGTCATACTGTGTCCAGTTATAGGGCGCATAGGCACATTCCATTGCGATGGTCAGCACGCCGTCCTCGACACCGCTGCTGATCTCTTCCTGCCCGCCGCATGCCGTAAGACCAACGGCCATGCATACAGCCATAACGGCGGCAAATACTCTTCCGAAGCTTCTCATATTGATTTCTCCTTTCCCGTTTTGGGATGAAATTAAAAACGACCGAAGCGTGATGCTTCGGTCGTTGAACTCCATCAATACCATAAACGTGGATCCGAGACGAACGATAGCACTCCGCATTTCTGCGACAGTCGACAGGATATTATCCGGCCGCCCAGCCCGCCGTCACTCAAATGACCTTGGACTTCGGCGGAGCTCCCTTTCATCTCCGGTAAGCGGGGTCTGAGCCCCTGACAGAAAATACTTATGAGATCCGCGCCTCTATCATTGCTTCAGTTGTTATAGCAAAATATATCACATATGTTGTGTGATGTCAATATATTTTTTCTGTATCTTTGCGATTTTTTTACAGACTCTCGATCTGCTCTTCGTCAAGAAGATTGGTCATGCTGCGCAGGCCGATGGCCAGGGTCGATATATTATGCAGCAGCGCCGACGTCGCCGGCTGGAGCACTCCGGCAACACCGAGGGCGATAAGGCTGCCGTTGAAGCCCATGATAAAGCGGTAATTGCCGTGGATGCGCTTCATAAGAGCCGACGAAAGCTGCCTTAAAGTGACCAGCGAACGAAGATCCTCTGTTGCCAGTGTGATATCGGCGACCTCCTTGGCGATAGCCGCGCCTGTGCCCATGGCAATACCGGCGTCGGCCTCAGACAGCGCGGGAGAATCGTTGACTCCGTCGCCTATCATAATGACCTTGCGTCCGGCGGCATGCTCGCGGCGGATGAACTCAGCCTTATCCTCGGGCAGGACCTCGGAATGATATTCATCGACCCCGACGGCCTGCGCAACGGCCTTCGCCGTGCGGTCACTGTCGCCGGTCATCATGACTACCCTCTTAATGCCCAGCTCGTGCAGCCTGCGGATAACAGGGATGGCCTCTTCACGCAGAGGATCCTCTATGCAGATAACGGCCGCCAGGACACCGCCGATGGCCAGATAAAGATGCGAATATTTGACCGGAAGGGTCTCGAACTTCTCTTCGTCGCCCTCAGGCACTACACAGCCCTCATCCTGGAATACGAAATGGTGGCTGCCGATGACGACCTTTTCTCCCTCGACGGTGCTGGAAATGCCGTGGGCCACGACATATTCGACCTTCGAATGGCGCTCTTCATGCATGAGGCCGCGTCTCTTGGATTCGGCAACGACGGCATTTGCTATCGAGTGGGGGTAATGCTCTTCAAGGCAGGCCGCCAGACGCAGCATATCGTCGCGCTCTTTATCGCCGAAGGTGATTATATCGGCGACGGTGGGGCATGCGCGGGTCAGTGTGCCCGTCTTATCGAATACGATGGTCTCGGCCTGCGAGACAGCCTCGAGGAACTTTCCGCCCTTGACGGCGATGTGATATCCCCTGCCCTCGCGCATGGCCGACAGCACCGATATAGGCATTGCCAGCTTGAGTGCGCAGGAGAAGTCGACCATCAGTATCGACAGCGCCTTTGTCACATTGCGGGTCAGCAGCCATGTCAGCGCCGTGCCGCCGAGGCTGTAGGGGACCAGCTTATCAGCCAGATGAGAGGCTTGATCCTCTACCTCCGACTTGAGCTTTTCCGATTCTTCTATCATATGGACGATGCGGTCATAGCGTCCGCTGCCCAGCGCCTTTTCGACGCGGACGACACATTCGCCCTCTTCGACGACCGTACCGGCATAAACATAGCTTCCTATGGTTTTCTGGACAGGCAGCGGTTCGCCCGTGATAGTGGCCTGGCTGACCATAGCCTCGCCCTCGGCGACCTTGCCGTCGAGAGGAATGACCGAGCCTGTGCGGACGACGACCATGTCGCCGACCGAAACACTTCCGATGGGAGTCGAGACCTCGCCGCTTTCGGTCCGCAGCCATACCTTATCTATATTTAGCGACATGGCGCGTGCCAGATCGTCGACCGACTTCTTGTGGGTCCACTCTTCAAGTATCTCGCCTACACCGAGCAGGAACATGATCGAGGACGCTGTGTTCCAATCTCCGCGGATCATGGATACCGTTATGGCCGTGGCGTCAAGGACGGGAACCTCCAGCTTTCCGCGGCGCAGGCAGTCAAGACCCCTGACGATATATTTGACCGACCTTATTGCCGATATGACCGCGCGTATCGGGGCGGGCAGCAGCAGCTTTGATAAGACCCTGCGCATGATGGCCGACGAGAGCTTGTCCTCAAACTCACGGCTGAGTGCGCGTCCTGTATGATCGGGCACCAGCGCGAGGCTGTTTTCATAAGAAAATCCGGCCAGGAAGGATATGATATCCTCCTGTTTTCCGGAATAAAAGACAACGACGTCACACGTCCTGTCATATACCTTTACGTCCTTAACGCCGTCTGCGGCGCGCAGGGCATATTCCAAAATATCAGCCTGCTCCAATGTCATGCGGCTCTGTGCCATACGCACCCTGAGCCTGCCTCTTGAAGCATGGACTATACGACACTTCATTTCTGCCTCCGTGAAAATGGGGAAGCCATTCGGCTTCCCCAGGGTGTTCTGCTTTTATTCTTCGACGGCTTCGGCCTTGCACCGGCACTCTTCCGCAGCGTCGGGGATCTCTTCTGCGGCGGCAGCGGCAGCTCTGTCCTCGTTGATCTGCTTGGCGTCGGCAAGAATGTCATCGGCGTTCTCACGAACATTGGTGACCGTTGTCATGACGCACTCTTTAGCGCGGAGCACAGCGGCTGTGGTATGTGTATATGCCTTCTTGGCATCCTTACTCGAGAGCATCTTGATGCCGGCTGTACCGAAAAGTATTCCGCCCGCGAAGCAGGCAAGTTTATCCCATTTCATTTTGATTGCCTCCTATTTCTTTTCATAGCCTGTGATAATGGTCAACAGAAAAAACGCGACCGTGAGCCAGGCAAATAACTTATGCTTTTTCATGTCTTTCGTCCTCCCGTTTTTGTTTCTAAAATTATATAATTGCAGCACAAAATTGTCCGCTCCAAACGGACACATTTTTTCAAAATTTACACTTTGTTTTTACATTTTTCGCTTTATCTGGCGATAAAGCGCCGGCTGCATCCCGGTTACAGAACGGTAAGCTGCCGCAAACTTGCTGGCATTGCTGTAACCAAGATCGGATGCGATATCCATTATGCTCATATCGGTCTCGGCAAGCAGCCTTGAGGCTTCCTTCATCTTTTCGACTTTATACCAACGATATACCGGCATGCCGTATTTTTCGCGGAAGGCCGTCTTGAGATATGTCGGCGATACGCCGACAAAACCCGAAAGCTCTCCGATCGTTACCCGGCTGTCAAGATTGTCGAGCAGATATGCCGCCGCTCTTCCTGCCAGATCTATGCCGGCCGGTTCCACGGCGTTTATCTTTTTCTGCATTTCAAAGCTGTCTCCGCTCATAAATGTTTCAGCATAGTTTGCCAAAGCTAACTCGTGCATACATATCTACTCTCCGAAAAAGAAAAATACCAATAGGTTAGCTTTGGCTAACCCGTGTTGACATTATATCTCATAAAAAGCCGTGTTGTCAACACCTTTCACGCAAAAAAGATCATGCCGGAAAGCTGCTCCGGTATGGCTTAAAGATAAATAATGCCGGGGCCAAAGGCCCCGGCATTTCGATCCGCGCAGTTTACGCAGAAAGCTTATTTATTCTTGAGGTACTCGTCGATGGAAGCGGCGGCCTTCTTGCCGGCGCCCATAGCCAGAATGACTGTAGCGGCGCCTGTCGAAGCATCACCGCCGGCAAATACGCCCTCTCTCGAGGTCGTGCCGTTCTCAGCTGTGACGATGCAGCCCTTCTTGTTTGTATCCAGACCCGGTGTCGTCGAACGGATCAGGGGGTTGGGAGATGTGCCCAGAGCGGGGATGACTGTATCAACATCCATGCAGAAGTCGCTGCCCTCGATGGGGGAAGGACGACGCCTGCCGGAAGCATCGGGCTCGCCGAGCTGCATCTCTACGCAATGGAGCTTGCATGCCCTGCCCTTATCATCGCCCTCGATGGATGTGGGGGCTGTAAGGAACTTGAAGATGATGCCCTCTTCCATGGCGTGATGGACCTCTTCCTTACGGGCGGGAAGCTCGGCCTCGCCGCGGCGATATACGATGTATACGTTGTCGGCGCCCATTCTCTTGGCGCAGCGGGCAGCGTCCATGGCGACATTGCCGCCGCCGATGACGGCGACGTTCTTGCTGTGCAGAACAGGTGTATCGCAGTTATCTTCGCCCCTGAAGGCCTTCATCAGGTTGATACGGGTCAGATACTCGTTGGACGAGTAAACGCCGCAAAGGCTCTCGCCGGGGATCTGTGCGAACATGGGAAGGCCTGCGCCAGAACCGATGAATACGGCCTGGAAGCCCTCTTCCTCAAACAGCTCGTCGATCGAAAGGACCTTGCCGATGACCATGTTGGTCTCGATCTTAACGCCCATCCTTTCAAGGTTCTCGACTTCCTTGTTGACGATCTCCTTAGGAAGCCTGAACTCGGGGATACCATAGGACAGAACGCCGCCGGCAACATGCAGAGCCTCGAAAACGGTGACGTCATAGCCCATCCTGGCCAGCTCGCCTGCGCATGTCAGGCCGGCAGGGCCGGAACCGATAACGGCGACCTTCTTGCCGTTCTTGGGTGCTGTCTCTGTGTTGGCTACGCCGTTCTCCCTTGCCCAGTCGGCAACGAATCTTTCAAGACGGCCGATAGCGACAGGCTCGCCCTTGATGCCCCTGATGCACTTGCTCTCGCACTGGCTCTCCTGGGGGCAGACACGGCCCGAGATAGCGGGCAGAGCGTTGGCATTGCTGAGGATCTTATACGCGCCTGCCAGGTCGCCTTCGCGGATCTTGGCGATGAACTGGGGGATAGGCACGTTTACCGGACATCCGCCTACGCAGGGGCTGTTCTTACAATTCAGGCAGCGCTCGGCCTCTTCCTTGGCCTGCTCCAGCGTATAGCCCTGTGCAACTTCGAGGAAGTTGGCGTTTCTTACATTGGGCTCCTGCTCTGCCATCTTAACTTTGGTCAGTGACATATTAGGCATTTGTCTTACCTCTCAATCTGCAGATCTCTTCTTCCTTCTTCTTCGTCTCGAAAGCCTTATAGGAATTGTTGCGGGCGATGACCTCGTCGAAGTCGACAAGATGTCCGTCAAAGTCAGGACCGTCAACACATGCGAACTTTGTCTCGCCGCCGACAGTTACGCGGCAGCAGCCGCACATGCCTGTGCCGTCGACCATGATGGGGTTCATGCTGATGGTGGTCGGGATGTTATATTCCTTTGTCAGCTTGCAGACGAACTTCATCATCATAAGAGGGCCGATAGCAACAGCGTGATCGTACTTGTTGCCCTCTTCGATAAGAGCCTTCAGCTTATCTGTGCCGAAGCCATGGAAACCATAGTCGCCGATATCTGTGCACATGTGCAGGTGTGTGCAGGCATTCTTCATTTCATCCTCGAGGATGATGAGATCCTTATTGCGGAAGCCGGCGATCAGGTCGACCTCTACTCCGGCCTCGTGCAGAGCCTTGGCGATAGGATAAGCGATGGCACATCCGGCGCCGCCGCCGACAACGGCGACCTTCTTGCCCATCTCGGCGATATTTGTCGGAACGCCCAGAGGACCGACGAAGTCATGGAGGCATTCGCCCTCGTTGAGCTCGTCAAGAGCCAGTGTCGTCTTGCCGACCTTCTGATAGATAATGGTGACTGTGCCCTTATCCTTGTCTGTCGCAGCGATCGTCAGCGGGATCCTCTCGCCTTCGGCATCGACCCTGAGGATGATGAACTGGCCGGCCTTAGCCTTCTTGGCGATAAGGGGGGCATGGATCTCCAGCTGGGTAATGTCGGGCTTCAGAGGTTTTTTTGAAATGATCTGGTATTTCTTCTCCATCTCTACTCTCCTTAATATAATTAATGTCAGAGTTTTTGCACACAATATTATGGTATCTCGAATACATTCTTTTGTCAACACAAAAAAGACACCATTTTAACGAATTTGGTGCAGCATATGCCCTTTATCTCCCTTTTAAGTATACTTTTGACAGCATTCTTCCGCCTTTTTTCACACAAAGAGCGCATGGCCGTCGGGCCATGCGCTCTTACCCTGTATGTTATTTTTTAAGTGCGGCGTTCTTTTTGGCCCTCAGCTGGTTATTGAGGATAGCCTTCCTGATCCTGAGGTTCTTGGGCGTGACCTCGATAAGCTCGTCATCAGCGATGAACTCAATGCAGGCTTCAAGGCTCATCTGCTTGGGGGGCGTCAGACGCATTGCGTCGTCGCTGCCCGATGCGCGCATATTGGTGACATGCTTTTTCTTGCAGACATTGACGTTGATGTCCTCGGCCTTGGGCGACATGCCGACGACCATGCCTTCGTATACCTTTGTGCCCGGAGTGATGAAGAGGACGCCGCGGTCCTGGGCGTTGAAGAGGCCGTAGGTGACGGCTTCGCCGCTTTCAAAGGCGACGAGAGAGCCGGTGTTCCTTGTCATGATATCGCCCTTATAGGGTGTATATCCGCTGAATACCGTGCTCATGATGCCCTCGCCCCTTGTATCGGTAAGGAACTCGTTGCGGTATCCGAACAGACCCCTCGAGGGGACCTGATATTCCAGCCTCATGCGGTCGCCCTGGGGCGCCATCTGGACAAGCTCGCCCTTGCGCGAGCCCAGCTTTTCCATGACCGCGCCCATATAATCGGCAGGCACGTCGCATACGACCAGCTCGACAGGCTCTTCCCTGACGCCGTCGACATCGCGGAAAAGGACGCGGGGTGCGCCGACCGAGAACTCATAGCCTTCGCGGCGCATGGTCTCTATAAGTATAGAAAGGTGCATCTCGCCGCGGCCGGCCACCTTAAAGCTCTCGGTGGAGTCGGTCTCTGTAACACGCAGCGAGACATCCTTGAGCAGCTCGCGCATGAGCCTTTCGCGCAGATGGCGGGAGGTGACGAACTTGCCCTCGGTCCCGGCAAAGGGGCTGTTGTTGACCGAGAAGGTCATCTCGACGGTCGGCTCGGATATTTTAACAAATGGCAGCGGCTCTACCCTTGTCGGGTCGCAGATGGTGTCGCCGATGGTGATATCCGAAATACCCGAAAGGCAGACGATATCCCCCGCCTTGGCCTCGTCGATGGGTACTCGGTTGAGGCCCTCGATAGTATAAAGATTAACGGCCTTGGAACGATAAGGCTCGTGATTATTATGATAATGGCAGACCGTTACGTCCTGATTCTTGCGCAGCGTTCCGCGCTCGACGCGGCCGATGCATATACGTCCGACATAGTCGTTATAGTCGATGGAGGAGACCAGCATCTGCATCTCTCCGTCCATATCGACGTCGGGACAGTCGATATGCTCGAGTATGGCGTCAAAGAGGGGTATAAGGTCCTCATGCGGGCCTTCGGGCGCGAGCGCAGCCGTGCCGTCCCTGCCGGAGCAGAAGAGCACGGGGGAATTGAGCTGGTCGTCATTGGCATCGAGGCTTATGAGCAGGTCAAGGACCTCGTCGATGACCTCGTTGATGCGGGCGTCGGGGCGGTCGATCTTATTGATGACAACGACGACCTTATGGCCCAGCGACAGGGCCTTCTGAAGGACGAAGCGTGTCTGGGGCATGGGGCCTTCGGCAGCATCGACCAGCAGCAGAACGCCGTTGACCATCTTAAGGACGCGCTCTACCTCGCCGCCGAAATCGGCGTGGCCCGGCGTATCAATGATATTGATCTTGACGCCCTTATAGTGCACCGATGTGTTTTTGGCCAGGATCGTGATGCCGCGCTCGCGTTCAAGGGCGTTGCTGTCCATGACCCTCTCGGCCACAGCCTGGTTCTCTCTGAAGGTGCCGCTCTGCTTGAGCATCTGGTCGACCAGCGTCGTCTTGCCGTGGTCGACGTGGGCGACGATGGCGATGTTTCTCAAATCTTCTCTTAACATTATATATCCCCTTAGATATCAGAATTTTTAACAATTTATTATACCACAGGGGTTTTTGCCATGCAATATGATTTTTTAGATATTTTTGGTTTTTCCCGCGAAATATCCGGCAGCCGGGACGACGGCAAAAAGCAGCCCCACCGGCCACGGCGACCACGAAAGCCATCCCTCGGCCCCCGAGGCGGTCGACAGGAATACCATACCGGCGGCATAGGCCGCCAGGGTCATTCCGCACAGCACGGCCTTCGTATCCTCATATCGGCACCCGGAGGCATAGGCAAAGCACATGCGGCAGAACCGCAGAAGTATGCCGATCTTTATCATCCTTGCCGTTATCAGGGCGCACATGAGCACCTCTTCCACATGGAGCCCGTATGACGTAAAGCGCTGAACGCTGGCCACGGCGTATGTCGGGAAATTATACTTCGAAGATATCCGATATCCGACGCTGCATATATTCTCTATCCTCTCGAAGGCCAGCGCCAGCGCTGCCGCCCAGAGCCCCGCACGGCAGCCGGGGATGATATCCTCTTCCTTCGCCCTGCCGCTCAATACGGCGATGCACACAAAGCCCTGGGCAAAGGGACGTACAAATGCCCTCACCAGGCAGAGCGGCCATAAATAGGCCATGCCGTCGTTTATCGGCAAAAGCCTGCCCACCTGCCAGTCTCCGCCGCTGACGGCAAAAAACAGGATGAGAAACACCGATATCCATACGACGGCCGCGTCGATATACCGCTCGAAGCCGTGCCCCCCGAGCAGGGCCATGTAAAGAGATGTCACGGCCAGCAGGCCGGCGACAAAGGCCGGGGACATTTCGAAATCATTCGAGGTCGAGACGAAAAGGGCGAACTGACCGAGTATCGCGGCGACACCGGCGAGAGACAAAAGGCACATGGCCATTGCCAGCAGCCTCGGGATCGTCCCGCCCCCGGCCCCGCGGCGGCAGCACAGCCGTGCGCACCAGTTGTAAAAGGGCGTCGCCAGCGCCGCCCCGGCGAAATAGAAAAGCCAGGATGCCTTCCCGGCCGCTTCCCAGCTGATGTTTATAACGTCGGCCACGAGAAAGACGAACATGGCGGCAAAGCATCTGTATTTTCCCAGTCTCTCCATCAGCCTTCCTCCTTTGATCTGCCCGTGCTGTCGATCGACGCTGTGACGTCGGCCGTGATCTCCGCCTTTGACAGCAGCTCTTTCCACACCGGCTCTGCGGCCTTCCACCTTTTATTATCGTACCGGCAGATATCCTGACCTATCCCGAGGGCGTCGCTCCCGTTTTCAGCCATTGCCGTGATGACCGCCCTCATGTCTTCTTCCAGCCGGAGGCCCACGGCCCCTTCGTAAAGGCTTTCGGGCCCGGTAAGCCGATCCTCTGCCTTGAGGTCGACATCGAGGCTGAAGGTCACGTCCGGCCTGCCGCCGCTGAGCTTTATGCTGCGGCGGCATTTATATCCTATGATCCTGAAGGAAAAGCTCTTTCCGTCCTGCCGGACCGTGATGCTGCCCCTGCAATCGAGGCCGTTCATCATAAGGAAGACCGGAACAAGCCGGGCATCCAGCTCTCCCGACGGCGTGAACCCGTCAAGAAGGGCGATCCCCTCGGTCCGCTCCCCTGATGTAAGAGGCATATAGCCGTCGGCCCCATCGGCATAAATGTTATAAAGCAGATCCTCGAGCAGCACGTCGGCCGTAGTCGAGGTCACCGCCCCGGACGTCGATGCGCGCAGTATGCGCTGGCTCTGGTAATCCTCGTCGTTAAAAAGCTCCCCCGCCTGCCCTTTGGTCATCATGACCCGGGTGTTGAGCCGTATATCGTGTTCGTTGATGATATAATCGAATATATTTTCCAGCTTTTCTTCGACTGCCCTTTGTGACAGCACCATAAGGGCCGTATGGCGCAGATATGGATACCGCCCCGTCTGCCGCTGTATATCCGAAAGACATTCGCTTATCGTCTCTCCGGTGCCGCGGGATATCTGCGGCTTGATGTCCATGCCGTCGCCCTCGCGGCTGCCGCTGCTCTCAAGAGTGATGATATACCCCGCGTCGCCACAGTCGACAGCCATTGCCGTCACTATCGTGAAGAGACGCAGCTCCTGCGTCCGGCAGCCCGAAAAACAGAGGCAGGCCGCAAGCATGAGGATAGCAAGACTCTTTTTCATTTTCTCTCCCTCGATATGAACCTTCCTCTCCTCTTCATAAAGGGGAAGGGCACGCGGAAGAGGCTGTCCTCGTGGCTGCCCTGGGCGGCAAAGGGCATGCTTGAAAGATAATCGACGCCATAGCTCTTTATCACCCCGAGCCTGCCTATGATGAGCGACAGACCCATGACATACCCCCACAGCCCGGCATAATTGGCAAAGGCCAGCAGAAATAGGCGCAGTATTATTATCTGGTTTTTCAGATCGTTTATTATAAGCCCGGTCACACCGGAAAGGGCCACGGCGATGACCATCGAGGGCGACGCGATATTGGCCTCTACGGCCGATTGACCGAGCACCAGCGCCCCGACTATCGAAAGGGTCTGCCCTATGCTGACCGGGGTGCGCAGCCCGGCCTCACGCAGAAGATCGAAGGATAAAAGCAGGATGACGGCCTCTGTCGTGGCCGAAAAGGGGGTCGAATCCTGGGCCAGCGCGATGTTCATTATCATCCTTGTTGAAAGACTTCCCGGGTGATAATTGAGGACGGCGATATATACCGGCACAAGGGTTATGGCGATAAAAAACCCGGCAAGGCGCAGCATGCGCGAAAAGGCCGCGTGATGGTAAGAGACGTAATAATCCTCCGGGCTCTGGAAATGCTCTAAAAAGATAAAGGGGACGGTCATGGCCTGGGGCGCGCCGTCGACCAGCACGACCACCCTGCCCTCCAGCAGCTTTGCCGCCGCGACATCGGGCCTGGCCGTCTTGCCGCTTCGCCGAAAGATGGAAAAGGGATGCGGGTCGAGCATTTCGGAAATATAGCTCGAATCGAATATGCCGTCGACCTTTATCGACGATATCCCCTGCCTTACCCTTTCAAGAACACTTTTGTCGACACAGTCCTCGATATAGCATATACAGCACGATGTCCCGCTCTTGTCCCCCACCTGCGTCATCTCCAGCTTGAGAGAGCGGGTGCGCAGCCTGCGCTTGAGCATCGAGACATTTATCATAAGCGGCTCTACAAAGCCCTCTTTCGGGCCCTTGGCCACCTTTTCGTCGTCGGGCTCCGATATGCTGCGGAAGGAAAAGCTCTTGCTTCCGATTACAAGGCATCCGGCCTGTCCGTCGGCAAAAAGCAGCAGATCGCCATAGGCCAATGCGGGCATGATCTCGTCGGTCTCGTCCTTCCATTCGACCTCGGGCAGCTCGAGGACAGAGCTCTTGAGATGATCGAGCACGCCCTTTTTGGGCAGCGCGCCGCCGCGCACCACCGGCCCTATTATGCCCTGACTTATAAGCTGGGAGGAAGAAAGTCCGTCGCTGAAATATATACAGCAGCAGTCCGGACGCCCCGCCGGGCCGAACCTCCTCTTTTTGACCGTCATATCGCCGGCCAGCATATTGTCCATTATTTTAAGATCCTGTTCATAGCTGCCGCACAGCTTCATCCCGGCGTCACCCCTTTCGGGATTATCATGACCGGTAAAAAGAATAATATCCCCCCGGACATGTCCGAGGGGATATAAATATTATGATCCGCATCAATTTTTTCTCGAGCATTTTTCGGCGTCGATGGCCAGCACGAACATAAGGGCGCACAGGGCGTCGTCGGGGTGAAAAACCTCGATGACATATGTATCGGTCCAGTTGAGCAGCTCTTTGGATATCTCGGCCACAGGCTCTCCGTCGGCGTCGGATATGGAATAATCCCATTCCATAAAGCTGCCGTCGATATGCCAGCCGCTGCAGTCGATATTATAATGCGGCTTGAAAAGCGACAGCTCTTTTCTGATGCAGCCGACATACCGGTCCCCGATATAAAGCTCGAACTTGGGCAGCAGCGTCAGGACGACCTGCTTGACCATACCGACCTCATAGCCCTCGCTGTCGAATATTCTGAAGCAGTGTCCCCATGAGAGCTGACCCTTTACGGTATAGGCGACGCTGCCGTCCTCATAATAGATATCATAGCTGTCGAACCACGACAAAAAGCGCTGTTTGAAAAGCAGTTTCATATCCTTGTTCCTTCCGTTCTCCGCTGCCGCCTATTTCAGCGCCGGATACTCTCCCGCCTCGTGCATGGCCGCCAGCGCGGCCGAGACCTTTTCCTTGTCCTCGCGGTATGTGACCCCGTACCAGCGAGAGGCCGCGGGCAGCACCTCTACCTCTGTTTTTCCGCTTCTGATAAGGCTGTCGACAAATGCCGGCAGATAGAACTCGGCCTTCATCCGGCTGCCCTCATCAAGACCCTTAAGGAACTCGCCGAAGGCCTGTCCCATCGGTTCGAACACCGAGGGATCGAGCCCCCATACATTCATCGAGGCTATGCTGCCCTCGGGGATCGGGTGGCTCTCGCCGTTTTCCTCATAGGATATGACGCCGCCGCGGCGGGCAATGGCCGTCCGCTCTGTCACCGAGGCCAGCAGGCCGTTTTTGGTCATGCATATCCCGCGGGATACCGTGCCGTTTTCGGTCAGGGTATTTTCCAGCGGGAAGCCGACCATGCACATATGCCCCGGCGCGGCCTTATGGCTCAAAAACTCGCCAAGGCGGGCATAAGCGTCCCTGCCGTAAAAATCATCGGCATTGATAACGCCGAAGGGCCCGTCGATGACATGACGCGCACACCATACGGCATGCCCCGTGCCCCAGGGCTTTGTCCTGCCCTCGGGGCATGTGAAGCCATCGGGCAGCATGGATGTATCCTGAAAGGCATATTCCACCTTCATGAGCTTTTCGGCACGGCTGCCGATGACCTCGCGGAATGTATCCTCAAGCTCTTTTTTTATGACAAACACGACCTTGCCGAAGCCGGCGCGGTATGCGTCATAAAGCGAATAGTCTATTATTATCTCTCCGTTGGGGCCGAGGGGCTCTATCTGCTTGAGCCCACCAAAGCGGCTGCCCATGCCGGCGGCCAGCACCAGCAAAGTAGGTTTGTCCATATCTTCCTCCGCAAATGTATACCCGGCGCACGGTGACGCCGGAGCTGTTTTTTTACAGTATACACTTGCGCGGGACAATAATCAACCTTGCTGCGGCGCGGTCAGGCCGTGCATGAAGCCATCTACGGCAACGGTATATATATTTCCGCCGATCAGCTTCTTGCGGCATACCAGCATGTCGCACCTGACTTCATCCTCACAGCCCGGATATCTGGTTATGGCATAAGTATAAAGCATGACCCGCCTGCCGCGGTATTTTTCAAGATCGAAGCCGCATTCCTTCTGCATATCGTTATATGCCTCGTATACATCATCGAACTCCTTCGGGATGGTCACCTCCCGGCTTTCCAGCACCTCGCCGTCGGTCTCGTATCCCAGATCCCTTATGTACGCGGCCATATCGGCCTCCGACGTCACCGTCTGCTGCGCACTGAAGGCCGGCTCTCCCGCTGCCTTCTTGTCGGGCATTATAAGTATTACCGCCGCAATGAGCAGCGCCAGCGAAACAAGTATGGCCACGGCCTTTTTCTTTGTCAGCTTTGTCGTATAAATTATCATAAGCGTCACCCCTTTGTAGATGGTATGCAAAGGTTCGTCCGGTTATGAACGGATCATGCGGGTATGGACAAACGCGGCATGAACGATGTATAATATATATCAAACACAGGCCGATACTTTTTATCCAAGGAGCTGCATGTATATCATGGAAGAATATTACTTATATACCTTTGAATCTACCCACGGCGCCATATCGTCCCACAAGCTGCTCAAGGAGCATATGGAGGCCGTCATCATGCCCATACTGCGTGAGATATCGGCAAGCTGCGGCATGTCGGTCAAGGTCAGGCCCGAGGATCTCGACGAGAGCCTCAGGCTCATGCGCGAAGAGGGAGACAGCGAGTTTTCCCTTTACCATGTCTGCGGAAAACAGGTCGATAAGCTCGATCTTTCCGCGGGAAAATAACATCGTTTAATTTTAAAACGGAGGATAGAACAATGAGTGAAAATTATCTTGGATGTACCATCCCCAAGTTGGGCTTCGGTCTGATGCGTCTTCCCCAGAAGGATGGTATCATCGATGTAGAGCAGGTCAAGAAGATGGCCGACCATTTTATGGCCAAGGGTTTTACATACTTTGACACGGCCTATGTATACGGCGGCGGCGCTTCCGAGTTGGCCGCAAAGGAAGCCATCGTAAGCCGCTTCCCCCGCGAGAGCTTCCAGCTGGCCGACAAGCTGCCTGTCATCGACATCAAGAAGGAAGAGGACATGGAGGCCTTTGTCCAGACCTCTCTCGAGCGCACCGGCGCAGGCTATTTTGATTTCTATCTGCTGCACGCACTCAACGCCAGCAAGGTCGAGATCTGCGATAAGTTCAACGCATGGGATTACATGCTCAAGCTCAAAGAGCGCGGCATCGCCAAGCATGTCGGCTTCTCCTTCCACGACAAGGCAGAGGTCCTTGACAGGATCCTGACCGACCACCCCGAGATGGAGTTCGTCCAGCTCCAGATCAACTATGCCGATTGGGACAGCGCCAATGTCCAGTCCCGCGCATGCTATGAGGTCGCACGCAAGCACAACAAGCCGGTCCTCATCATGGAGCCTGTAAAGGGCGGCAGCCTTGCCACCATGACCCCCGAGATCCAGGCAAAGTTCGAGGCCGCCAATCCCGACGTATCGGTCTCCTCCTGGGCCGTCCGCTTCGCCGCCTCTCTTGACGGGATCGTCACCGTCCTCAGCGGTATGTCCGACCTTCAGCAGATGGAGGACAACACCAGCTATATGGAGCATTTCCGACCCCTGAACGACAGCGAGCGCGCCGTCATCGACGAGGTCGTAAAGATCCTCAACAGCATCCCCACCATCCCCTGCACGGCATGTCGCTACTGCGTCGACGGCTGCCCCATGCAGATCAATATCCCGGCCATCTTCTCGGCCTATAACACATATCTGGTCTATGGCAACCTCCAGGGCGCAAAGAACTCTTATAAGAACGCCATCAAGGATCACGGCATGGCCTCCAGCTGCGTACACTGCCTCCAGTGCGAAGCCCAGTGCCCCCAGAAGATCAACATCACAGAACGCCTCAAGGAGATCGCCAAGGTCCTCGAGGACTAAAAACCCGACCCGCAAGCAATACATACACGCATACAGAAAGGCCGCCCA
>CAKUAK010000041.1 GCA_934636325.1 uncultured Eubacteriales bacterium | reverse complement strand
GCTGGGATCTAATGATCCCAGCCGCTGTTTTTATGAGATATTCTGTCCACATGACGGCCTATGGGTCAACGGTCATCGGATATCCCCATACTTGCAAACAGAAGCGGGTGATGGTATAATCAACGTGTGGTTAGCGACTGCTAACCACACGGCCGGAATTGATTTTTCTTTAGTGTGATCCATAGGATATATGTATCAGGGAGGATGACAGTGGGAGCTTTTTATGGGGTCTTGATCCCCTTTATCGGAACGTCACTTGGCGCGGCGTGCGTATTTTTCATGAAAAAGACGCTGAGCGATACCGTGCAGCGTCTGCTGACCGGCTTTGCCGCCGGGGTCATGGTGGCCGCGTCGGTGTGGAGCCTGCTGATCCCATCCGTAGAGCAGTCGCAGGCAATGGGCAGGCTGGCATTTCTGCCGGCCTTTATCGGCTTCTGGGTCGGCGTCCTTTTTCTTCTTACGCTTGACCATGTGATACCTCATATCCACGCCAAGAGCGGGCAGGTCGAGGGACCGCAAAGCCGCCTTCAGCGAACGACGATGATGGTGCTGGCCGTTACGCTGCATAATATTCCAGAGGGCATGGCCGTCGGCGTGGTGTATGCGGGATATCTTTCGGGCAGCGCGCAGATCACGGCGGCCGGGGCTTTGGCGCTATCGCTGGGCATCGCCATCCAGAACTTCCCCGAGGGCGCGATAATATCAATGCCATTGCGGGCCGAGGGAATGGGGAAGGGCAGATCCTTTTTGAGCGGCGTGCTTTCCGGCGCAGTAGAGCCGATCGGCGCTGCGCTCACCATCATGGCCGCGCAGCATGTTATCCCGGCACTTCCGTATCTTCTCAGCTTTGCTGCCGGGGCGATGCTTTATGTCGTTGTCGAAGAGCTTATCCCCGAAATGTCCCAGGGCAGGCACTCGAATATCGGCACGGTCTTTTTTGCGGTAGGGTTCAGCATCATGATGATGCTCGACGTGGCCCTCGGATAAAACAGATAGCGGATGCCCCGGCTTTTAAAAAGTCCGGGGCATTTTTCCGCCGGGGGAGCGTGATTGCGCGGGATGATATAATGTGCTAAAATAAGACGGACGGCCGTCAGCGGCGGCCCGAAAATAAACCGGAGGATATTTTAATGGAGAGAAAAGCGAAAATATGCTGTGTTTTGGCGGCCGGATTACTGGCGATGGCCGCGCTGGGCGGCTGCGGACAGGATGAACCGCCGGTGGAGGATATCGGCATAGAGGATCAGACGCCGGAGGATAATACGGCCGACGTCGGTTCTGCGGGAAACGAGCCTGATATCGCGCCCGAGCCCCAGACAGAAGGGCCGGGGACCGAGGCCACCGGCACGCCGGCCGTGACAAGCGGCAGGCTTGTATACACGATGGATTACGACCAGGGTATACTGGATGGCAGCCGCGGCAGCGGCTGGTTCATAACCTCATGGCTTTCGAAGGGCTATGGGACACAGAGCTATGCCATCGCGCCCGAGTCGGGAAAGGTGATAGAGGGCGAAGAGGGCGCCGAGGTCGTCCTTTGCCAAAACGGTCTTGTTCGCTTTGTATGGAAGGATGAAAGCGGCAGCGAGGTCAGCGCCTATAACGTCTATTTCATGGAAGGCGAGCCGCAGATATACACCCTGTACGCCCGGATGTATGATCTGGGCGGCACGATGCTCGAAGAAAGAGAGATATTGAGCTGGACGCAGACGGCGGAGGACCCCTATTTCACCATCGTTCTTCCGGCCATGGAGAAGGTAGTATCCGAGCTGGGCGGCGGCAGCGTATCCGGCATGGAGACCATGCTTGACGTGACCCAGGACGGCGCCGACGCCGTTATTCTGGACGGGAACGGCGGCGAGCTCATACGCCTGCCCGGTGTCAGCGCATTGGGGGTCGAGGCATACGCAAGCCGGGACGGCAGCTATGTTTCGGTCTACCGCCCAGACAGCGACCAGACCGAGTTCTATCTTTTCTAAAGACCGTATCGAAGAGGATATCATATATAATAGGTCCCGGGGAGCGGGCGAAACTCCCCGGGACTTTTTTATGCATCAAGGGGTGTTAAGAATCTTAACGAAAAGTGATATATTTTCTTGAAAATACACATGATAGGAAGTATAATGAAACTATTCTAAATCGTTAAGCGGCTTTGAAGACGATATATCAGCGGCGCCTCGGAAGATCATCGCCGTTAAGAAAACTGTCCGGTAAGCGCAGGGAGAGGTCAGATGCAGAAGAGCCATATAAAACGGTTCAGCACCGCGAGTATTATCATTGCTTCGGTTTTGTCGGTGGTGTTTGCCGCCATATCCATATACGGCATAAAGGATTTTAAAGAGCTGTAAAACTCGACAGAGCAGTATCTTGTCTGTGAAAGATCGGCCCTCAAGCTGCAAAAGGGTTCGGATATCCTGACAGAGCAGGCCCGGCTTTATGTTATGACCGGCGATGCCGGGTGTATGGAGGGGTATTTTGAAGAGGTCAATGTGAACCGCAATCGGGAGAGCGCCGTCGAGGAGCTGGGCGGCTATTTTGCCGATACCGAAATATATTCAGACATAAAATCTGCCCTTGCCGATTCACAGGCCCTTATGGAAAGCGAGCTGTCTGCCATGAGTCTGGCTTCCGAGGCCTTCGGCATGGCTGATGACGGTCTGACTGAACAGGTGGCCGCGGTGACGGTCATCGGCGCGGCCGAGCTCCAGTCGCTCGCCGAAACGTACAACCGTGTATTTGAGGAAAACCGCGAGACCCAGAAGCTGATCCGCCACGAGGCCGAGCACGACGCCCTGACCGATCTGCTCAATAAAGGCTCATTTGACAAAATACTTTCGCTCTATGATCAGGGCCAGATGCCCTTCGCACTTATAATCGCCGATATTGACAGGTTCAAGTCCTTTAACGATACCTACGGTCATTCGACCGGCGATGCAGTCATAAGGAAGGTCGCACAGCGGCTCAAGACCTCTTTCCGAAGCACCGACTATATTTTCAGGATAGGCGGGGATGAGTTCGTCGTCGTCATGATAGATGTTTCGGAGAGCCTGTACGGCACGGTGGAGGAAAAGCTCAATGCGCTCAAAGAGAGCCTCGCCAATGATTCCGACGGCTTCCCGGCCGTGACCCTGAGCATAGGCGTGGCCTTCTCCGACAGGACGGCGCCGGGGGACAGCATATTCGAGGATGCCGACTCGGCCCTCTATTATGTAAAGAACAACGGCAGGAACGGCAGCAGGTTTTATTAATGTCAGAATACTTTCGGCAGGACGGGCGTCCGGATGATGGGCGTCCGTCTTTAACTTTTTAACAGAAAATTTATGGCGAAATAAGTTAAAATAAGGATGGAACGGAAGCGTGGATATCATGAAGAAGAATAACCGCGGCAGAAAGCGCCTGAGGCTTTCGGCAAGGGATCTGCTGATAACATTTTACATATTTGCGGCGACCTTTTTGGCCTGTTTTCTGCTGCGGTTTCTTGACGGCGGCGCGACATGCGTGCCGATGGTCTTTATGCTGTCGGTATTTCTCATCTCGCGCATGACAGAGGGATATTTGTATGGGACTGTCGCGTCGGTGGTATCGGTGTTTGCCGTCAACTATGTTTTCACATATCCGTATATGGCCTTTAACTTCACCCTGTCGGGCTATCCGATGACCTTTGTCACGATGATGATAGTTTCGGTCATCACCAGCACCATGACCTCTCAGCTCAAGGAACAGGAAAGCATAAGGGCCGAGGCCGAAAACGAGCGTATCCGGGGGAATCTTCTGCGGTCGGTGTCGCACGATCTGCGCACACCGCTGACAGCCATAATTGGTTCGAGCGAATGGCTGGTCGAAAACGGCGAGGATTCCGAGTGGCAGGAAAACGCCATGATGATCCAGGGGATTGAAGAGGACGCCAGCTGGCTTCTGCGTATGGTGGAAAACCTTTTGTCGATAACAAGGCTGGAAAGCAATGGGGCCAAGCTCCGCCTCCAGCCCGAGATGGCGGAAGAGATAGTCGGCGCAGCCGTCGCCAAGTTCAAAAAGTGGCACCAGGGACAGCCGCTTGACATCATAATGGATGATGGGATATTAATGGCCGAGATGGATGGGACCCTTATCGAGCAGGTCATCATAAACTTTCTCGATAATGCCGCGCGTCATTCGGGCGTCGTCGACCTGATAACCCTTGAGGTCGGGCGCGAGATGGACAGCATTTTCTTTAAAGTCTCGGACAGGGGTAAGGGAATACCGGAGGGTGAGCTGGGTGATATATTCAGCGGAATGAAGCATGTGTCGGCTGAAAACCCGGACAAAACAAGAAGCATGGGCATCGGCCTGTCGGTCTGCCGGACGATAATCAAGGCGCACGGCGGGCAGGTCTTTGCGGGCAACCGCCCCGAGGGCGGCGCAGTGTTCATGTTTACCCTTCCGGCAATGGAGGTAGATGAAAATGTCGATCAATAACAGATATTGCGTCCTTATAATCGAGGACGAATCAAACATACGCCGGTTCATGATGGCGGCCCTTTCGTCGGGCGGATACAAGGTCATAACGGCAAAAGACGCACAGCAGGGCAAGGTCATGATGTCGTCATATCGCCCGGATGTCGTTCTGCTCGATCTCGGGCTGCCCGATATGGATGGCCTCGATTTCATAGCCGACGTCCGTGGCTGGTCTATAACGCCGATAATCGTTGTTTCGGCCAGAACCCAGGAGGAGGATAAGGTCAGGGCGCTCGACCTCGGCGCCGACGATTACGTCACGAAGCCTTTCGGCATATCCGAGCTTCAGGCGCGCATACGCGGCGCGCTGCGCCACAGCGTGACCAGAAGGGATGTCAATATGGGCGACAGCGGCAGCTTCAAAACAGGCGACCTTGAGGTCAACTTTGAAAAGCGCCTCGTCACCATCAAGGGCCAGCCGGTCCATCTGACACAGAACGAATATAAGATAGTCGCGCTTCTGTGCAAATATCCCGGAAGGGTCATTACATATGATTACCTGATAAAAGAGATCTGGGGACCATACGCCAGAGGCGATAACCAGATCCTCCGTGTAAATATGGCCAATATACGCCGCAAGCTGGAGGAGACCCCGGCCGACCCGCGTTATATAATGACAGAGGTCGGTGTCGGATACAGGATGGCCGAGGAAGCCTGATAAAAGAGTATAAGCAAAGGCCCTGCACAGGAAATGTGCAGGGCCTTTTTGGATCAATATTAAAGTTTTACGCCCGATCAGACATGCTTTGCGGCGTTCTGATCCTGGAGCAGATCGCGGATCTCGGTAAGCAGCTCTTCGGTCGTCGGGCCCTTGGGGGCTTCGGGCTGGGGTTCGGGCTTCTTTTTGCGGCTGTTCATCAGCTTTACAAAAAGGAAGATCGAAAGGGATATAAGAAGAAAATCCACGACCGTCTGAAGAAAAGATCCGTATGTGATGGCCGATTCGGCCTTGATGACCTCTCCGGAAGCGCTGTATTCGGCCGGGCTGAGGACGATCTTGAGGTCGGTGAAATTGATCTTGCCGAGGATTATGCCGAGTATCGGCATGACGATATCGTTTACCAGAGAGGTAACGATCTTACCGAATGCGCCGCCGATTATAACGCCGACGGCCATGTCGATCACATTACCTTTGAATGCAAACTTTTTAAACTCTTCCCACATGATGGAAAACCTCTGATCTTTATCTTATTTAAGAACGTTCTGTGGGCAGCCGTCGAGCCACTTTACGATATTATCAAAGACAATGACGGCGCGCTTTTCGAAAGCCTGGGCGCTGGCAAAGGCGACATGGGGCGTGGCCAGCAGGTTGGGAGCCGACAGGAGGACGTGATCTGCCGCTATGGGGGGCTCTGTCTCGAAAACATCGACGGCAGCCTTGGCGATAACGCCGTTTTTGAGCGCGTCGGCAAGGGCCTCACTGTCGACGACAGGGCCGCGGGCGGTGTTGATGAGATAGGCCGTCTTTTTCATCATTGCCAGCCTCTCTTTGTTGATCATGCCCTTTGTCTCGGCGGTGAGGGGAACGTGAAGCGAGACGATGTCGCTCTGGGCAAGCAGCTCTTCAAGCGATACCTGTGTGACGCCGGGGACATTCTTTTCCGAACGGTTATAGCCAAGGACCTTGCATCCGAAGGCGTTTGCGACGGCGGCTACTCGCTGGCCGATAGCGCCCAGACCGACAACGCCGAAGGTCTTGCCCTCGAGCTCGAAGCCGACAAGGCCGGATTTGTCTCCGCCGCGTCTGATCGCGGCGTCGCACTGGGGAATATTGCGGGCAAGACTTATGACCATGCCGAAAACAAGGTCGGCCACGGCCACGGTGGAATAGCCCGCGCAGTTGCAGACCGTTATGCCGCGCTCGCGGCAGTATTCGACATCGACGTGGTCGACGCCGGTAAAGGCGACACATATCATCTTGAGGTCGGGGCAGTGGGAAATAACATCTCTGCCGTATTTGAAGTTGGAAAGAACGACAACATCGGCGTCATGGCTGCGCTCGATAAGGGTCTCTGTATCCTCGACGCGGGTATCGTAAGCCGTTATCTCCATCCTGTCGCCGACAGCCTTGTCCGCCATATCGCGGAGCACGGCCATGTCGATGCCGAGGGGCTCAAGAATGCTGAGTTTCATTTTGCTTTACCTCCGGGTTTTATATAATTTTTAAAATACAATCCATATTGATTTTATCAGCAGCCGCCCCGATTATCAAGATTAAAATCCTTCGGCCGGGAACGGCGAAAATAGTTGCTGACTTTTTGCATTGCATGTTATATAATTATATAAAATGGATCGCGTCCGATGGGCGCTGATATAACTGGAGATGATAAAATGAGTCAGAGCTGCGATCATAACTGCTCGGAATGTCAGAGCAACTGCCAGAGCCGTCAGGCTCCCAACAGCTTTCTTGCCAAGCCTCATGAAACTACACATGTAAAAAAGATAATCGGCGTTGTCAGCGGAAAGGGCGGCGTCGGAAAAAGTCTTGTCACATCGGCGATGGCCGTTCTGTCCAACCGCCGCGGCCACAAGACGGCCATTCTCGATTCCGATATCACCGGCCCGTCCATACCCAAGCTGTTCGGGCTGCATGAGCATGCCGTCGGAAACCAGAACGGCATACTGCCCTGCGTCACGAAAGAGGGGATAGAGGTCATGTCGCTCAACCTCCTGCTGGAGGATGAGACCGCCCCCGTCGTATGGCGCGGACCTGTCATAGCCGGAACGGTAAAGCAGTTCTGGACCGATGTGCTTTGGGGTGATGTCGATCATATGTATATCGACATGCCTCCCGGAACGGGCGACGTCGCGCTGACTGTGTTCCAGTCGATACCTCTTGACGGCATCATAATCGTCACGACACCTCAGGAGCTGGTATCCATGATCGTCGAAAAGGCCGTGAACATGGCCAAGCTGATGAACATCCCGATACTCGGCCTTGTTGAGAACATGAGCTATGTAGAGTGCCCCGACTGCGGAAAGAAGATAAGCATCTTCGGAGAGAGCCGCCTTGAAGAGACGGCGGAGCGCTTCGGCATAAAGAATATCGCAAGGCTGCCGATACGTCCGGCCTTTGCCGGCCTGGGCGATGCGGGCGAGATCGGAAAGCTCGAATGCCCCGAGCTTGACGGAATGATCGAAAGCATCGAGAAAATGTAAAAGATCCCCCTTTTCCTGCCGGAAAAGGGGGTCATTTTATTGTTCGGCGTTTTCCGCGCCCGGAAGGTTGAGGCGGTATCCGGCGCCCCAGACCGTTTCGATTATCTTGGGGTCCTGGGGATCCTCTTCGATCTTTTCGCGTATGCGTCCGATATGCACCGTGACGGTGGCGCTGTCGCTTATATATCCGATGCCCCAGATGCGCTCAAAGAGCTGCTCGCGCGAGAATACCTTATTGGGGTTCTGGGCAAGAAAGGCCAATATCTCGAACTCGCGGTTGGGCAGGCGCAGCTCGGCGCCGTTCTTTGTCACCTTCCAGTTCTTTGGATATATCGTGATCGGCCCGACCGTTATGGCGTCGGCCTTCTGCGACGAAGCGCCGGGGGAGGTCAGGCGCTCGTACCTGTTTATATGGGCCTTTATGCGGGCGACCAGTTCAGCCGGGTCGAAGGGCTTTGGAATATAATCGTCGGCTCCGAGTCCCAGGCCGGTTATCTTATCCGACGATTCGCCCTTTGCCGTCACCATGAGTATCGGTATATCGAGCTTTTCGCGCAGCCTGCGGCAGAGGGTATAGCCGTCGATGCCGGGCAGCATTATATCGAGCAGTATGAGATCATGGCCTCCGGCCAGCCCTGCTTCAAGAGCCGACTGACCGTCGGATACTATCTCGGCCTCAAAACCGTTCATTTCAAGGTAATCGCGTTCAAGCTCGGCTATCTCGCGGTCGTCTTCGGCGATGAGTATGCGTTTCATATCAGGACTGAGCCTCCTTTGCGCACGGCAGGCGGATCATCAGCTTGAGACCGTTGTCATTGACGGCCTCTATGTCTCCGCCGTGCGAGTCGATTATATATTTTACGATATAGAGCCCGAGACCGCTGCTGTTGCCCGACATGCTGCGTGAGCTGTCTCCCCGCCAGAACTGCTCGAAGATATAGGGAAGCAGATCGGGGGAGATGCCGCAGCCGTTGTCGGCAAAGACGATGGTGTGCATGGTCTTTCCGGGAACGAGCGAAACATGTATGCAGAGATGGGGCGCGCCCGAATAGCGTATGGCATTTTCGGTCATGTTGTTGAATACCCTGCGCAGCTGGTGTATATCGACGTCGGAAAAGCAGGGCACACCGGGAAGCGAGGTCTCGAAAATGACATTCTGCATGCGGGGATCGACCGATGCTTCGTCTGTGTAATAGCGTATGAAGTCATTGAGGTCGGCTACACGCCGGTTTAGGGGCAGATTTCCGGTCTCCAGCTTTGAGAAAAAGAAGAGCCGCTGAAGCAGGACCTCCATCTCATCTGCCTTGGCATAGGCCGTGCTGAGATACCGCTGCACCTTTTCCGGCGTGTTGGCTATGCCGTCCTGGATCCCCTTTATATATCCCTTTACCGACGTCAGCGGTGTGCGCAGATCGTGGGAGATGCCGGTGACAAGATCGGTACGCGCCTTTTCATAGGCGGCGTTTTTGTCCCGCTCGGCTTTAAGATGCTCCTGCATGCGGTCAAAGGAAGCGCACACCGGGCGGAACTCGTCCGATTCACGGTAATCTATGGGGTGGGAAAGATCGCCGAGCTCGACCCTTACGGCTCCGCTGGTCAGCGCGGCCAGCGGTTTTGAGATATGCTTCAGGATATTGCTCGTGAAGATATAGCTTATCGAGATGATGACGGCGATCGAAATGCCGCCGACCGTCAGAAAGGTGATAAGCAGGCTTTTGACCCCCTTTTCGGTTTTGGGGATAGGGCCGTCGAACATGGCTATGAGAAGATGCGGCGGGGCCTGGCGGACAAGCATCATCGTGCCGGAGATCGAAAAGCTCTCGGTATGGTCCGCGCCTATCCCGCCGAGCGCGGAGGGAAGGACAGACCCGGCCTCGTCCTCCGAAGAGAAAACGTAAAGGGTATACCCCAGCTCTTCGAGCTCGGAAGCGGCGGCGTCTATCTTATCGCCGCCGGTCAGATCATCAAGGATATCGGCCGCGTCGGCAATGAGGCGGTTTGTGCTGCGGTCGGTGTCCGAAAGACCCCACAGGCCGATGACAAAGCTGCCGATGGCAAGCAGGGCTATCAGCGAGAGCAGCACCATAAGGGTATTGTAAAGCAGTATTCTTGTCTTGATCTTCATTGCTGTCGGTCGCGCATTGCCCAGTCGGCTATATCCGATGCCCTTTCATCGACCTGACTGCCCTTAACGTCAAAACCGGATGTGATACTTGCGCCCGGGGCAAGAGAGGCGATGTGCTCCGGCGTGTGTCCGAGGCCGCTGCCCTCGTGGGTGCAGAAGGGATGAATGACCTTGCCCGAGAGATCATAGCTCTCAAGAAAGGTGTATACCGCCATCGGCATCGTGCCGCAGTAATTGGGGTAGCATAGAAAGATCTCGTCGTATTTATCAAGGTCCTCCGGCATACCGGTAAGCTCAGGGCGCGCATTGGCCTTCAGATCGCGGACGACCTGTGCGGTACATTCTTTATATATATCCGAATACGGTGTCTTCTGGCGTATTTCGAGAAGGTCGCTGCCCGATGCATCGGCGATTATTCTTGCGGCGCGCGCCGTATTGCCGATGGGGATGGTGCGGTATCCGCCGGCAAAATAGTTTTCTCCGGCGCGGGAATAGAAGGCTGTCAGCCTGGCCATATGGGTATCCTCCTTGTCCGCCGGCCCTCCGGGCGGCAGATTATTATGCTTTAATAATAAACCACCGGGGCGTTGGGGTAAAGACCTTTCGCAGAAAAGGCAAAAATAAAACCCCGGCAGTGCGGGGGTCAAGGGGTGTGTGGGATCTTGTTTTGAATTAAAACGGGTACGCATGACCGGGATAGGGCAGGGGCGCTGTGATATCTGTATATCTCAAGGCGAAGCAAAAAGACCATGACATCTGTCATGGTCTTTTGTAAAGGTGGTGCGGATGAAGGGACTTGAACCCCCACGAAGTTGCCCCCACTAGCACCTGAAGCTAGCGCGTCTGCCGATTCCGCCACATCCGCTCGAACAAGTAATATTATAACCACGATATGGCGTCTTGTCAACAGTAAATTTCAAAAAAACGAAAAAACTTTTTTTGAGAAAAAATCAAAAAACTCTTGCATTTCAAAAGGACCTGTGCTATTATAATAAAGCCGCAAGCGAGCGGCAAAAGTTAATATGCGGCCGTGGCGGAACAGGTAGACGCGCACGTTTGAGGGGCGTGTGGGCAACCATATGGGTTCAAGTCCCATCGGCCGCACCATTTGAAAAAGTCGCCTTTGGGCGGCTTTTTTGCTATAAAAAACAAAAGGAGAATGACGCCGATGTCGCTTATATTGTATCTCGGGATATTCTGGACTTTTTACGGCATAGCCGGTCTTTTCGGAATACAGAACATTCCCAAAAAGTACAGGGATAAGAAATGGTCAAAGGAATACTGCCGCGCCAGCGGGAAGAGCTGGCTGCTGATCGGTGTGCCATGGATACTGCTGTATCTGGCTTCGTCGTATATCAAGTATAACTGGCTTTTGATGATACTTATGGTCGTCTTTGCCGTTCCTTCGGTCTTATACGGATACAAAACAGAGCTGACATTCAAAGCCCGCCTAAATGATGAGAATAAGGCGAGCCGGGGCAAAAAGAAAAAATAGAGCGCGAGCCGTGCAGGTCAAAAGCCTGCGCGGCTTTTTCATATCAGGACAACAGAACATCGAGCACCATCATAATAGTGAAGCCGAGGGTAAAGAATATCGCGCCGCCGGGGCCGTGATCGCCGTCTGAGGCAGGCAGCAGCTCTGTGACAACGACAAACAGCATGGCTCCGGCGGCAAAGCCCAGAAGATAGGGAAGGGCGGGGACTATCAGTTCGGATGCGCAGATGGTCAGCCACGCTGCAATGGGCTCGACCGCGCCCGACGCGACGCCGGAAAGAAAAGCGCGGTATCGCCTCTGTCCGGCAGCATGGCAGGGCAGCGATATGACAGAGCCCTCGGGTATGTTCTGTATCGCGACGCCTATCGAGAGCGACAGGGCCGCGGCCTCGGGGATCTTTCCCGCGAGAAATGCGGCATAGACTGCGCCGACGGCCATTCCCTCGGGAATATTATGAAGGGTCACGGCAAGGGAGGTCAGGCCAGTACGGCGGGAGACGGTGCCGGAAGGAGCCTGATCGTGGGATCTGAAGGCCGCTTCTGCGAGAATAAAGAAAAGGACCCCTGCCCATAATCCCGCTGCCGCCGGCAGGATAGAGAGACAACGGCTGCCTGCGCCCATTTCGATGGCGGGCAAGAGCAGGCTCCATATGGATGCGGCCGTCATTATTCCTGCTGCGAAGTGTCCGAGTCCGCGCCCCTTGGGCGGAGATCGCATAAGTATGACAAA
This sequence comes from uncultured Eubacteriales bacterium, assembly GCA_934636325.1. Taxonomy (GTDB): domain Bacteria; phylum Bacillota; class Clostridia; order Oscillospirales; family Butyricicoccaceae; genus RGIG1902. The sequence continues at coordinate 9,462 of CAKUAK010000041.1, read as the reverse complement.
GGCGGATCCCGCCGCAGTTCCGACAAAGGGCAGGATCACCCCTAAAAGCACGCGCATATATCTTCCTCCTTAGGTCAGTGAGATCGGCTGTCCTGACCATTATATGATGGGCGCGGGCCGGCGGTCATAGGTACGTAAAAAGCGTCCGCGCGGCATATCCGCGGGGACGCCTTTTATACAACAATATATTATGTGAGGACAGAGGCTAAATACCGAAGGTGCGGCGCAGATGCTGCGAAATGACGGCGGCCGTCTCTTCTGTGCCGAGACGCGAGCTGTTGATGCAGATATCATAATTTTCCGGCATGCCCCATGCATGTCCGGTATAATGAGAGTAATATTTGGCGCGCTGTTTGTCGGTCTTGTCGACTTCGGCGGCGGCCGTCTTTTCGTCGATGCCTTCAAGCTCCATCCTGTGTCTGATGCGCCATTGAAGCGGAGCGCATATGAAAAGGCTTATCAGATCGACATCGCTTCCGGCAAGGACGCTTCCGGCACAGCGTCCGACGATGATGCAGTCCTCTTTCTGCGAAAGCTCGCGTATGACCTCGCTCTGCATCTGAAAGAGTATATCCTCGGCCGATTGACCCTGACGCACCCTGGGTCCACCCTCATATACACCTTTAAAGAGCCACGGATTGGCGGCCTTTTCGTCCTTTCCGTCAAAAAGCTCCTCCCGTATCTCGGCCCGCTGCGCCGCCATGGAGATCAGCTCGCGGTCATAATATCCGAAGCCGAGCTCGCGGCTGACTATCCTGCCGATCTCGCGTCCGCCGCTTCCGAACTGACGCCCGAGGGCGACAACATGATGTGCCATAAGAAATATCTCCCCTTTTTGAAACAAGACTTTCTGTTTTTAAAGCAGTATACTACATGAAAAGTCAAAAGTCACCGGGCTTTTCCGCAAAAAATGCTCAAAAATGACACTTTTGAGAAATTGTTTATTGCAATTGAACATGAGATTAAGATGTAATCCAACCATGAGATGTGATATAATATCTGACATGAAAATAAGAGACTACCGGATCAGGAGGATAAGATGAGCGATCAGCCTAAAAAGGGAAATTTCTTTGAGAAGCTGGCCATCTTTATCGTCGACAAGAGGAATCTCATGTTCTTCCTCTATGCCATTGCGATAGCGGCCAGCCTTGTGACACAGGGGTGGGTAAAGGTCTGCAACGATCTGACCGAATATCTGCCCGAAACGACCGAGACCCGGCGGGGGCTTACCCTCATGGAGGATGAGATGAAGACCTTTGCCACGGCGAGGCTACTCGTTTCAAATACTACATACGATATGGCCCGCGGCATTGCCGACCGTATAAAAGAGATCGACAATGTTTCTTCGGTCGATTTCTGGGATAACGAAAAGGGTGATGACGATACGACCCTGCCGTCGGAGGCCGGAAAGACGATAGATGACTACATGCAGGGAAGCGACGCCCTTATAACGGTCACCTTCCGCGGCGAAGAGAGCGATCAGGCCAGCCTTGACGGCCTTGCCGCCGTGGAAGAGCTGCTTGCCCCATATGATACCCAGATATCGACCGATATCGGGTATTCCAAGTCGGACACGCTGGGCGAGGAGATGGGGGTCATACTGGTCGTCGCGGCCGTGGTCATCGTGGCCGTGCTGCTGCTGACCTCCCGTTCCTATGCCGAGGTCCCGGTGCTGCTGATCACATTCGTTGCGGCGGCCCTTCTTAATAAGGGCACAAACTTCATGCTGGGTGAGATATCCTTCGTCTCCGATTCGGTCACCGTCGTGCTTCAGCTGGCGCTGGCCATAGATTATTCGATAATCCTCCTGCACAGATTCCTTGAAGAGCGCGAGAATGCCCCCGACGACCGCACGGCATGCATAATCGCGCTGAGCGCCGCCATACCGTCGATATCGGCCAGCAGCCTTACGACGATATCGGGCCTTGCCGCCATGATGTTCATGCAGTTCAGGATCGGCTTTGACCTGGGCCTTGTCCTTATAAAGGCCATATGCCTCAGCATGCTGGCCGTTTTCACCCTTATGCCCGGCCTGCTGATGCTCTTCTCAAAGGCAATGGAGCGCACGCGCCACCGCAGCTTCGTCCCGCATATCGACCGCTGGGGCAAGCTGGTGTATGCCGTAAGATATATCGGTGTTCCGATATTCATCGTCTGCATCATCGGCGGATTTGTGCTTTCTCATAAATGCCCTTATGTATATGGCGATAATTCGGTGGATACCGACCGCCGCAACGAGCATCAGGCCGCCGGAGACAGGATAGACGCCACCTTCGGCAAACAGAATATAATGGCTGTCGTCGTGCCGAAGGGCAACACGACGGCTGAAAAGGCCGTGCTCGACAGGCTTCAGGAGTGTGATGAGGTCGCTTACGCCATGGGTCTTTCCAATGTCGAGGCCAAGCCCGGATATTACCTGACCGATAAGTTGACCCCGAGGCAGTTTGCCGAGATGATGGACCTTTCATACGAAGAGGCCTGCGTGCTCTATGCGGCCTATACCGCCGACAAAGAGGAAAATTACGGCCCCATCGTTGGCGGGATCGACAGTTACAGCGTATCGGCCATGGATATGATCCTCTTTATATATGAGGAAAAGGAGAACGGCTATGTCAGCCTTGACGCCGATGACGAAGAGGCCATCAATGATGCATATCTTCAGATAACCGACGCCAGGACACAGATGCTGGGTGAGAATTACACCCGCATGGTCGTCAACCTTGATCTGCCGGAGGAGGGGACAGAGACCTTCGCGTTCCTCCGGACGGTACATGATATAGTCGGCGAATATTATGATATAAACGACGCCTATGTCGTCGGCAATTCGACCAGCGATTATGACCAGTCGACCTCTTTTGCACACGATAATGTGATGATAAGCGTCCTGTCGGTCGTCTTTGTTATCCTGGTCCTGGTGTTCACATTCTCTTCGGTCGGTCTGCCGATACTTCTCATACTGGTCATTCAGGGGAGCATATGGATAAACTTCACCTTCCCGACCATAACCAATACAAAGATATTCTTCCTCAGCTATCTTATAGTCACGTCGATCCAGATGGGTGCGAATATCGACTATGCCATCGTTATCTCGACATGGTATTCCGAGCTTAAGACCCATATGACCCCTAAAGAGGCGCTTATAAAGGCCCTTGACCTTTCCTTCCCGACCGTGCTGACCTCCGGCTCGATATTGTCCATGGCCGGCTTCCTGATAGGCAAGATAACGACAGAGCCTTCGATCGTCGGCATCGGCCAGTGCCTCAGCCGAGGAACGGTGATATCCATGTTCCTCGTCATGTTCATTCTGCCGCAGATACTTGTCATAGGCGACAGGATAGTCGAAAAGACCTCATTTAAGGTCAAGCTGCCCGAGGGCCACGGCATGGCCCAGCGGCTCAGCGGGCCCGTATACATCAACGGCCGTGTTCGCGGTCGTGTCTCCGGCTTTGTCGACGCCGATATCCGCGGTGTTATCCGCGGCGATATTTCGGCGGTGATGGAATCAGGCAGCTATCGCAGCCTGCCCGGTGATGACACGGGCAGTCCGCCGGGGCAGGAGGACGCCGTTGGAGAGTCCGACGGAGTTACAGCGGAACAGGAGGCACAGGGCAAGGAAGAAGTTAAATAGGCTCATGTCGGCGGCTCTGGCCGTCTGCATCCTGCTTTCGATGGCTTTTCCGGCCTTGGCCGCGGGCGAAACGATATACATAAAGACGGCCGAGGATCTGGCCAAGCTTTCGAAAAGCTGCACCCTTGACAGCTGGTCGAGGGGAAAGACGGTCGTTCTTCAGAACGATATCGACCTCAAGGGCAGGGATTTCACCCCGATACCGACCTTCGGCGGCACCTTCGATGGGCAGGGGCACAGGATATACGGCCTTGTCGTCGAGGGCAGCGGCAATGTGCGAGGCCTCTTCAGGTATATCCAGAAGGGTGCTGTCGTGCGCGATCTGCGTCTCGAGGGTGATGTCAGCCCCAGCGACCGCAGGAATGATCTCGGTATTCTTGCCGGAAGCAATTCTGGACAGATAACAAACTGCACGGTCAAGGGCAGGATCTCCGGCGAGAGCCGGGTCGGCGGCATCGTCGGCATAAATGAAGAGGGCGGAGAGATCGTCGCCTGCACCTTTGAGGGAACGGCGATCGGCGTTCATTCGGTCGGAGGCATCGCCGGTGAAAATCGCGGCACGCTGACCCGCTGCGTCAACACCGGAAGCATCAATACAAAGGATCTCGAAGATTCGCCCAAGACCGATTATACAAATCTTGACAAGTTCAACTCGATGGACAATGTCCCGGCTTATACCGATATCGGCGGCATCGCCGGGCTCTCCGGCGGCGTTATACAGAGCTGCCGCAACGAAGGCGCCGTTGGATACGAGCAGATCGGATATAATATCGGCGGCATCGCCGGACGCCAGTCGGGCTATCTTGACGGATGCGAAAACAGCGGTAAGATAAGCGGAAATAAGGATGTCGGCGGCATCGTCGGCCAGCTCGAGCCGGAGGTCGTCCGGGTCTATGGCAGCGATACCCTTACAAGGCTGCTCGACGAGCTTGAAAATCTTCAGGATCTGACCGATAGGACGATAGACGACGCCAGAAGCGTGTCACATTCGGTATCCGACCAGCTGGATGATCTTTCGGACAAAACAAGATCGGCGAAGGATATAGCCTCCGAGCTTTCCAACGCCATGACCGATTGGGCCAACGGCAATATAGATCAGATAAACGAGCTTTCGGCCCGGGTGTCCTGGGCCATGGACAGAATGAGAGAGATACTCGACAGCGCCGAGCTCCTCGGAGATGATCTTGACGATCTTATGGATGAGCTGGAAAAGGTCAGAGATCAGCTCGTGGATATATCCGACGAGGGACAGGATGCGGCGGCCGATTTCAAGGACGCGGCAGCCGACCTGAAAGACGCGGCGTCGTCGGCATCGGATAATACCCAAAAGGTGACCGACGCCATGCAGAAGGTCATCGACGCGATCAACGCGGGGAATGATCCCTATGACGCGATAGACGAGCTGATAGACGCACTTAACGGATACAGCGATGCGTTGGATGACCTTGACAAGGCACTGGGACACCTGGAGGATGCCCTCGGCAGGCTGGAGGATATCGGCCTTATGGTCGACGATCTTCTTGATATGCTGAGCGATGTCGGCGATCGGGTGCGGGATATACTCGACAGGCTCGATGATATCACCGGCCGTCTGAACGATATGGTGACCGAGCTTTCAGAGAAGCCGGAAATAAAGATAGAGCCTATCGGGGACGATATCACATCGAAAAGCGACGCCCTTTGGGACGCCCTTGACGATATGCTCGACAGCGGAGATCAGCTTAATTCCCTGCTTCAGAGCTCGTCCGACAGGCTGCTGGATGACCTCAGGGATGTAAATAACTGCTTCAAGCGGGTCACATCCATAATTCGGGAAGAGTACGACAATATGGAGGACGACAGCAGCAAGTCCCTTGAGGACAGGATAAAGGATCATTTCGCCGATGTTTCCGATAGCGGCAATTATGACAGACAGCATGACGGCCGCGTCTCCAATTCGGTCAATACGGGGGACATTTACGCGCTGACCAATGCCGGCGGCATAGCCGGTTCGATAGGCATAGAGACCGATATCGACGTCGACGAGGACATCGGCAAGGTCGGCGATTATTCCCTCAAGCATCATTACGAGGCCAGGGCCGTCCTGCTGTCGTCAAACGGCAAGGGTACCGTGACGTCTAAAAATGACAATGCCGGCGGTATCTGCGGCGCGGCTTATCTCGGATTCATATATGGCTGCCAGGGCTATGCCGAGGTCGAAAGCACCGACGGCAGCTATGTCGGCGGCATTGCCGGGCGAAGCGACGGCACGATAGGGTCCTCTTGGGCGCGCTGCATCCTGTCGGGCAGCGAGCACATAGGCGGGGTCGCCGGATACGGCAATAATATTAGAGATTGCCGCACAACGGTAAGCATATCCTGTGACGGTGCGTATATAGGCGCTGTGGCCGGCGAGATCGACAAGGACGGGCTTCTTTCGGGAAATCTGTTCGCCTCCGATGATCTGGGCGGTGTCGACGGAATAAGCTATGAAGGCAAGGCAGAACCGTCCGATTATGACCGGCTCTGCACGATGACCGGTGTTCCCGACGATTTCAAGAGGCTCGAATTGGTATTCCGCGCAGACGGCGAGATCGTCGAGGTCATTTCCTTCCGTTACGGCAAGGGGATAGACCATCTTCCCGAGATCCCGGCAAAGAAGGGCTGCTCGGCTTCGTGGCCCGATATTGATTACACCCATCTGACGGTGGCACAGACCCTTGATGCCGTTTACACGCCCTATTCCTCTTCGCTGGCCGAGGGCGGCGGCGAGATACCCATGATACTGGTCGACGGGAGCTTCAGCGCCGGCGCGGAGGTATCGCATACATCGGAGGATGTGACATGGACCGATGAAAAGGGCAATGAATATGCCGCTACGGCCTATACCGTTACGGTCAGCGATCCCGAGCTCAAAAATATAGTTTATACCGTCCATTTCCGCCTTCCCGACAGCGGCAAAAAATATGACCTCTGGATAAGGGACGAAAGCGGCAGCTGGAGCAGAGCCGAGAGCACGGTCGACGGCAGCTATCTGCTTTTTAAATGCAGCGACCCGCAGGTGACCTTCAGCGCCGTTCCGCGTGAGAGATCGCTGGTCGTGCCGATAGCCGCCGCAGGCGGGGCGGCAGCCGTGATCCTGCTTCTGGCGGTGATTATCATAAGAAAACGCGCAAAAAGGAAAAGGCGCGGATAACGATATGGCCTACCCATGCCGTCAGGGTATGGCGAAGGTCCCGGTCGACGTCCTTTCCCGCGCCCACAGTGTGACGCCGGTCGCCGCCGTTCAGAATCTTTATTCTATCGTCGAGCGCGACTGCGAAAAGGATATATTCCCGTTTTGCCTCGAGAACGGCATAGCCGTCGTGCCCTTTTCGCCGGCGGCCAGCGGTTTCCTTTCCGGCAAGGTGACCGTCGATACAAAGTTCGAGGGAGACGATGTCCGCCGTTTCGTGCCTCAGCTGTCGAAAGAGAATCTTATCTCCAACCAGCCGGTGCTCGATGTCATATCGGGATTTGCCGAAAGAAAGAAGGCCACCAACGCCCAGATATCGCTGGCGTGGATGCTTCATAAATATCCCAATGTCATTCCCATTCCGGGCTCGAAGAACAAAGAGCGCATAATCGAGAACCTTTCGGCATGGAATGTTACGCTTACCGGCGAAGAGTTCGCCGAGCTTGAAGCGGCGCTTGACAAATGCAGGATATTCGGCCATCGCGGCCATGTCGAGACAGAGCAGAGCAGCTTCGGGAAAAACTGGAGCAAGAAATAAATTGAGGGCCATACCTGCGGGTATGGCCTTTTTATTGCTATTGACAGAGAAAACCGGTCGGGGTAAAATATATGGACACCTGATGAAAATACGGTGTCCGCGGTGCGGACACGGCGTTGACGGAGGCCGATCATGGGCGAATCAAATATCCGGGACGGACGGAATTACGGCATTGACCTTTTGAAAATGACGTCGATGCTGATGGTCGTTTTTCTCCATCTGCTGGGCGGCGGTGGAATTCTCGACGGGCTCGAGCAGCTTTCGCTCGGGTATGAGATGATGTGGCTCCTCGAGACGGCATGCTACTGCGCTGTCAACTGCTTTGCAATGGCCACCGGATATGTCATGTGCCGTACTCGGTTCAAGTATAGTCGGATAATAGCCCTCTGGCTCCAGGTCGTTTTTTACACGCTTGGCATAACCCTTCTTTTTTTGTTATTCATGCCGGGGTATGTGGGGCTCAGGCAGTGGAAATGTGCGCTGACGCCGGTGGCTTCGATGCAGTATTGGTATTTCACCGCTTATTTTGGGATGTTCTTTTTCATTCCGTTTTTCAATAAGCTGATAGCCGCGCTGGACAGGCGGGAGCTCAAGCGCCTGGTGGCCGCCGTCATCCTGCTTTTCACCATGCTGCCCCTTATCTCGCGCCAGGATGTCTTTCGTCTCCACGCTGGGTACAGCATGGCGTGGCTGTCGGTCCTCTATTTCATCGGCGCTTATTTCAGGCTTTATCCGCCCAAAAGGGATGTAAGGAGCCTGCAGAGCTTTCTCGGATATTGCGCCATGATACTCGCAACATGGCTGAGCAAGCTGGCCGTGCAGGCGGCCAGCAGCATGTGGGGATCCGGCGAGCTGCGCACCGGCGGCGCGCTGATAAGCTATGTCTCGCCGACCATCCTTGCCGCGTCGGTCTTTCTGTTTCTGGCCTTTGCCAACAAGAGCTTCGGGCCTTGGGCACAGAAGGTGATATCCCGTCTTTCGCCGGCGTCCTTCGGCGTGTATCTGATACACTGTCATCCCCTGGTGTGGAATTATGTCCTGTGGGGCAGTCTTGCGGGGCTTACAAGGCTGCCGGCCTTTGTGCTGGGCGCGGCAGTTATCCTGCTGGGGCTCGGCATATACGCCGCCTGCACGGTGATAGATCTCATGCGCGGATATCTGTTTGCGCGTTTGGGCGTCGCCGGGCTGAGCGTCAAGGCGGAGGGCCTGTTCGCCGCCGGATGGACAAAGCTGTCGGACTTTTTTGAAAATATTATTTAGGATCGGAGCAGATACAATGGATCGTATAAGGCTGAAGGATATGGATGACCCGGCGTTCGGGGAGTGTTGGCAGCTTTACTCCGGCGCCTTTCCCGTATATGAACAGCGCAGGAAAGAAGAGCAGCGCGGCGCGATGGTGCAGCCTGATTATCATTTTGACGCCATATACCAGGCCGGGCGGTTTGTCGGCATCATGCTTTACTGGAAACAGAAGGATTTTATCTATCTTGAGCATTTTGCCATAGCGCCCGGGCTTCGCGGAGGCGGTTTCGGCACAAAGGCGCTTTCGATGCTTCTTGACGAGGGCACGCAGGTCATCCTTGAAATAGATCCGGTAAAGGATGAGATATCGGAAAAGCGCCTGCGCTTTTATCAGAGCCTCGGCTTCTGCCGCAATGAGTTCAAGCATATACATCCGCCGTATCGCCATCAGTTTACCGGCCATACCCTCGAGGTATTGTCCTCGGGCGGGGAGCTGGATACGGCGAAATACAATGACTTTGCCTTTTACCTCAACAACAGAGTGATGGAATATTCCGAACAGATATAAAAACCTAGTATAAAAATATCCCCGCGGGCTTCTGCCCGCGGGGTTTTGTTATCTGTGGTCTTCCATTCGGGCGTCGATCAGCTCTTCGATATGCAGCATCGAGCCGCGCACTATCATGTAATCAAAGGGGATGACCTTTCCGCCCGACGCGATGTAATCGTCAAGCGCGCTGCCGCTTACAGCCGGATCGAGAAGGGGAAGGTCGGGAGAGACGCTAACGGCGTCGAATCTTTTCATAAAGGCTATCGACTGGGCGACGTCGGTCTCGAAAT
>CAKUAK010000040.1 GCA_934636325.1 uncultured Eubacteriales bacterium | reverse complement strand
CCCTTTGGCTTTTGCTTTATTTTAGTAAGCCAGCGTCAGTCCGTAGTTGTGCGTTTTTGTGGGATATTTTGCGGAAAGCTCGCTGTAATAGGTGTCGAACTTGTCGTTTTCGATATCGCTCTTGGCCGTTGCCTGCCACTTGTAAGCGCCGTTTTCGACAAAGTAAATGAGGTGATAGCCGTATGTCGTCTTGACGATGCCGGTGTCGCCCGCGCGGCGGGAAGAGTCAAAGGCCCACTCGTCGAACTCGGCGACCATATCGCCCTCAGAGAAGTTCTCTATAAGGCCTCCGTTTGCGACAGAGCCGGAATCCTGGCTGTATTCATAGGCCAGCTCGGCGAAGCTGTCCTCGTTCATATCGCCGGCCTTCCACTGGGCATAGATCTCTTCGATCTGGCTCTTGGCGGCGTCGAGCTTCTCCTGCGCGGCGGCCTTCTCTTCGTCGGTGGCGGTGTCAGAGGGCTCGGCAGCACGGATAAGGATATGACGGACGGTGACCGTCTGTTCCTCGGGCAGATACCTGTTGAGGAAATAGAGAACAACGATGCCCGAACCGGAATCGGATGTCGTCGTGTCGCCCTCGGTGCGGCCGTCCTCGGCGCACCAGGTCAGGATCTTCGAGTTGGAAGCCGTCGAGAGAGAGGTGCCAGATGTCAGCGTTGCGTCATCGTCGCCATATTTCTCGGCGTCGTCGGCGCTGGCGTATTCGCGGGCCAGCTCGATGAAGCTCTGCTCGTCGGTTATCCTGGAGAGGAACTCGTCGGCCTTGGCCTGGGCGGCGTCGATGTTGTCCTGTGTCATCCGGTCGGCCTCTTCCTGGCTTGCGGGCTCGCCGTCCTTGACCTCCTCGCCCTCGGCGGGCTCGGTGTACTTGACCGTCTCATAGGGGAAGGTGAAACTGCGGTAATCGACGGAATCGAAGGCCAGCTTGTCGTTCTCATAGTAATCGGTGATATCGCTGTCGCCGACATTGAGGCCGGCAATGTAATCGTTATAATAGTTTCTTGCCGTGGCCGCGACCTTTGCGGCGTTTTCAAGGTCGGCAGGCTTTACACCGCTGCCGTAGACCGTCTTGACGTAGTCTTCAAGGCTCATGTCGTAAAGCTCGGCTGTGGCACGATAGACGGCCATCTGACCCTTATACGCGGGATCGTCCTCTCCGGCCAGCTCATATCCGTTATCAAGAGCTTCCTGATAAAGGATGTATGTCTGGGCAACGGCGCTCTGGGCGCTGGTGTGGAGATAATCGCCCCACGTGCCGTCGCCGTAGGCCTGTGTCTCCAGGGGCTTTGTAAGATCAACGCCGTAATACATCTGAAGGGTCGTGCCGTAGTTGTTGATCAGATTCATCTCGGCCGTCTTATAAAAGATCTTATAGTCGCGGGCGGAGACCTTTTGCCCTCCGACCTCGAAAGCGGTGATGCTGCCCATCAGCAGGCCACTTTCGGCAAGCAGGCCGAAGATGCCGACCCCCGCGAAGGCTATGACCAGCAGGGCGATAAGGATCTTCCTTGCCGTCTTGCCCGAGCTCTTTTCAGAAGCCGCGTTCTGACGTGTTTTTGATTCTTTTCCCATGATATGACCTCTTATCAAAAAAATTACTGTCAGATATTTTACAATAAATACTTGACAGTTGTGTTACGCACATGTAAATTATCAAGTATACGGGTAGAAAAGTCAATCCCTTTTTGGCCGACATTTTTTCGAAGTTTTTTGTGCTGACATCTTGATTTTTAGTCAAAAGGATGATATCATACTTGTTGTATGTTAGTTAGGTTATGTGAGGTGAGATAGAGATGAAAGAGGGAATCCATCCCAAGTATCAGAGGACGACTGTTACATGCGCATGCGGCAATACTTTTGTGACCGGTTCTACAAAAGAAAACATCCGCGTTGAAATTTGCTCTAACTGCCATCCTTTCTTCACGGGCAAGCAGAAGCTCGTCGATACAGGCGGACGTGTTGAGCGTTTCAAGAAAAGGTTCAACATCGAGGGTTAATTTTTCAGTTAAGGACAGGCTGTCTGCTTCGGCAGGCGGCCTGTTTTTATTTTTTCTCAGCCAAGAGACATAAGGTTTTTTACACATTCGATACAAGTTTTTCTTTGCCTTTTCACGCCAAATGTGATATTATATAGTCAAAGAAAGACCCGCTGCCGGGTCTGAAAAGGAGATGTCGATATGTCTGTCAGGATAATCACCATAAGCCGTCAGTTCGGAAGCGCAGGCCATTCGATAGGCGAGCTTGTCGCAAAGAAACTCGGCATAAAGTTTTATGACAGCGAGCTCGTCACAAAGATAGCCGAAAAGAGCGGCTTTGATGCGTCTTTCATTCGTGAGAACGGAGAGCAGACCTCTTCCGGGTCGGGGCTCTTTTATGATATGGGCATGTATGGCGGCGCCTCGTTCGCCCCGCTGTCGCTCTATGATCAGCTTTACATAACACAGCATAATATCATCCGCGAGCTGGCCGATAAAGAACCGTGTGTTATTGTAGGCCGCTGCTCCGACTATGTCCTTGAGGACAGGGATGACTGTTTGCATACCTTTATCTATGCCGACGGCGACTTCCGCGCCAAGAGGATACTCGAGATCTATGGCGACAACGGCGTCAAGATCGAGAAGCGCATCAGGGATAAGGATAATAAGAGAAGCGCTTATTACCGCCATTATACCAACCGCGAATGGGGAGATCCCCATAACTATCATCTCTGCCTTAACAGCGGCTTCCTCGGCATCGAAGAGTGTGCCGATATGATCATTTCGGCCGTAAAGAGCAGGGAAGGCAAATAAGCCGTATTAAAAACTAAAGTGTTCAAAAAAAATCCCCGGGCAGCCCGCCCGGGGATCTTGTGTTATATGCATGAAGCTGAACGCGGGTATCAGATATGGGCCTCGACCATGGCAAGCGCCAGACCTGTGCGGCGAGAAAGCTCTTCGGCCGCCTTTTTCGGCAATTTGCCGGGATCTATAACGTCGATCTCAAAGCATGAAAAACCGCAGGGTGCGATGTATTCCAGCCTGTCAAGGGAGGTCTGCGCCCCGCAGCAGGGGGCTGTCATATCAAGGCTCTGGAAACCGTCGTCGGTATAAAGCCCGTCCATGGTGCAGGACCAGTCCTCGCTGTCTATATCGGCGCCGCAGACCGGGCATTTGACCGATTCAAGGCTGTCGCCGCAGTCGACGAATTGGGGCAGGGGGCTCGACGCCCATTCGACCGCACATCCGGGGAACATATCCGATGCCGCCTGGGCGGCCTCGGCGCAGGTATCTTCATCGGGCAGCAGGAAGGGGTCCTTCGGGAAAAACTTGAGTATCATCATAATATATCTATCTGACATGCCTCCATGGCCTTGAGGGCTGTTGCGTGGCTTTGGGGCGTGACGCCGGCGCAGCAGCTGCTGTCGACCGAGATGGCGGCTTCGTGGAAGTAGGCCTTAAGGATCATGGCGTTGGAGATGACGCATATGTCGGTGCATATGCCGATAAGCTGTATCTCAAGATCTTCGCCGGGGAACATGGCGGCTATCCTGGCGGGAAGCTCGGCCGAACCGAAGGTGGGCTTTTCAACGATATGATCCTGCGGAACATTTGCCGCGAGGGCCGCGATCTCGGGGGCGAGCCGCCAGCCATCCGTGCCCTTTATGCAGTGGGGAACGGGCAGCTTACGACCCTCGGCGGTATCAAGATAATCTTCGCCGTGGGTATCAAGGGTGAAAAATACCTCTCCGCTGAAGTCCCGTATCTTTTGAACGGCGCGGGGAAGCATTTCCCGGGCCTCGGCCGTGCCCAGCGCTCCCGAGATAAAATCGTTCTGAAGATCGACGGCTATAAGTAGCTTTTTCATTTTCGGGCTTCCTCCGCATCCTCTTTTTTCTCGATCTGCTTTACGCTTTTTTCTGCCTTGATGCGGGGGATAAGGAACTCGTGGGAACATCCCATGCATCTGAGGCGGAAATCCATCCCTGTGCGGAGGACGAGAAAGCGATGCTCTCCGCAGGGGTGCGGTTTTTTCATATATAATATGTCGCCGACGGCTATATCCATTTTGTGTCGCTCCTCTTTGTTTTATAAAATAATTATACCGATTCGCGGGAAAAAAACAAGTGCGCCGGGGGCAATGTCATTAAGTTAAGCTGAAAGCGCGGCTGTTGGGGAGTGGAAAGATGATTTTCGCTCCTTAACAGCCGCGCCGTTTTTCACTCATTCTGTTAAGCCGATTATCTTTTGTGAACCGTTTGTAAAAAACTACTGTGTTCTGTTGACATTTTTAGAAATTCCAGCTATCCTTATATTACCGCCGTGGTGAACGGTGTTCGCAAGCAGAATTTGAGACAGCCAAAATGTGAGAGTTTAGTTAGATAGTTTTAAGTTTTTTTGAATTTTCAAGTGTTTTAATTGAGAGTTAGCCAAAATTTGAGAGAATAACCCAACAGCCAAAGTAAAAGTAGCGAGCATTTTGAACATCAAGCGTACACGCCCTGTTATGGG
>CAKUAK010000039.1 GCA_934636325.1 uncultured Eubacteriales bacterium | reverse complement strand
CCAGGTCGGGTACGATGATTACGACGACAACAGCTGGAACAGATAAAACAGAATAAAAGCAGCCCCGGATGTTTGAACATCCGGGGCATTTCTATTTATGGTATGTTTACCGTGGGCAAACATGTTTGATAAAAAGCTCCCCCACGGGCTTGCACGTGGGGGAGCAGTCTTTATTACTTGTTTTCGAAGACCGTCTGATAGCCTCCGCCGTCGGTCTCTCTGACCACCTTGTCGATGTCCTCGTCGAGCATACGCTCGGGGTCGAACTCCATGGTGAAGCGGACACATGTCCCGCAGGAGGCGCTAAGCGTCCGGGGGACCGGCATCATGACCGGGCTGTCGCCCAGCGCGGCCAGCTTTTTCTTAAAGCTCATCGCCCCGAAGAGCGAATGGAATGTGGCTATCTGATACATGAATAAAACCTCCGGCCTGCGGCATACCGCGGCAGGCCGGTAAAGGCGACAGCCGCAGGTTATTTATTTTGTGATGGTGATCTCGAAATCCTCGCCGCTGGCCTTATGGGATACCTTATATCCGGCGTTTGTGGCGAAGCGTGTGATGTTGTTGACCGGGGTCATGCTGTCGACGAGAACGGTCAGCGGTGTGCCCTTTGCAAGGGCGTTCTTTGTCATGATGACAGGCTCGGGGCAGGAATAGCCGCGGGCGTCCAATGTATTACTCATATTATACATTCTCCTTTCGCAGGTTTGCAACAGCAATCACGCAAACAACGACGAAACCGATGATGACGGCGATCTTGCCGGCAGGCGTCGGGCCGTTGGCAGAGGAGGCCAGACCGAAGTTATGGCAGAAGGCGGCGCCGGTGACCATGCCCATTACCGTGATGGCAGAGTCAGAGTTGCCTGTGCCGGCCAGGATGAGCTGACGCAGGGGGCAGCCGCCCAGCAGAGCCGAGGCCAGGCCGACCAGAGCCATGCCGAGGAAGTTCCAGAGGCCGTCGTTATAGGCGACAGGCTGACCCTCGAAGCCGAGGTTGAAGCTGCCGAGAGCGATGTTGCCGATCAGTGTGGCAACGATGATGGCGATGAAGCCATAGAGCAGGTAGAAATCCTTGAACAGAACGGCGTCACGGATGCCGCCGACCATGCAGAGCCTTGTCTTCTGGGCCAGAGCGCCGACAACGAGACCGGCGGCCAGAGCAAGGAAGAGGGGGGCGTGCTTGGAGCCGGGGCCCTCTGTGCTGAAGATAAGGATCGAGGGAACAAGGACCAGAACGGCCAGCAGAGCCAGCGAGATGATGGGCAGCCATGTGCCTTCAAGACGGTTCTGGCTGTATGCGCGCTTGAGTGTGAAGCCCTTCTTGAGGAAGAAGATGCCGCCGAGGATGCCGACGATAAAGCCGATAAGGCCGATAACTGCGTTGAGGTCGCCGCCTGCGATACGCAGCACCATGCGCAGCGGGCAGCCGCGGAACATCAGGGCGCCGATCATGACGAAGCCGCCGAGAACGAAGCGGGTCATGGGCGAAGAGCCGCCCTTGGCCGAGAACTCTTTGGTCGCGACCGACATTAGGAAAGAGCCGAGAACAAGACCGATGATCTCGGGTCGGACATACTGCACGACGGCAGCGCCGTGAAGGCCCAGAGCGCCGGCTGTATCACGCAGGAAGCACGCGATGCAGAAGCCCATGTTTGCCGGGTTGCCGTTTGCTGTCAGGATAACAGCAAAAGCACCGACGATAAGGCCGGTGATGACGATGAGCAGTGTCTGTTTGTTTTTCATATCCTACTCTCCTATTCTTTTTGTCCGATCCGGTCGGACATTATCAGCTTGATTATATTGGAAGCTACTGTAAATGTAAAATATTTTTTGCGAATATATACACGAACAATTATAGAAAAAATCGATAAAGGTGGAAAAACGCCAAACTTTCATTTATAATACTAATCGAGATTTTCTATATTGACATATAAAAAACGCGCGGGACCCGTAATTCCGCGCTTAATTATAATTGTAAAGCGAGAGTGTTGTAAAAATGAAAAGGATCTATTTCGACAACGGAAGCACATCCTTCCCGAAAGCGCCCGGCGTCTCCGACGCCGTCAAGGGGCTGCTCGACAACGGCGCCTTCAATATCAACCGCGGCGGATACGACGAGGCATATCAGATATCCGAGCAGGTCCTCGAGACCCGCGAGCTTTTATGCCGCATGTTCAACTTCGACAAGCCGAAAAACGCCGTATTCACTCCGAGCATCACATATTCGCTCAATTATCTTATAAAGGGCTATTTAAAGCCCGGCGACCATGTCATCACATCCTCGATGGAGCACAACGCCGTCATGCGTCCCCTTGTCCAGATGGAAAAGCAGGGCGTCGCCTTTGACTGCGCCCAGTGCGAGCCGACCGGCGCACTCGACCCCGAGAGGGTAGAGGCCCTGATCCGCCCCAACACCCGCGCCGTCGTCATGATGGCCGCTTCCAATGTCTGCGGCACATTTCTGCCGATAAAAGAGGTCGGCGAGATCTGCCGCCGCAAGGGCATAAAGTTCTTTGTCGACAGCGCCCAGACGGCCGGCACCTTCCCCATCGACATGAAGGAAATGAATATCGACGCCCTGACCTTCACCGGCCATAAGGGCCTCCTCGGCCCCCAGGGGGTCGGCGGCATGCTCCTGAGCGACGAGATCGCCATGAATACAGAGCCTGTCATTTCGGGCGGCACGGGCAGCCTTTCACATCAGGAAGAGATGCCTTCCTTCATGCCCGACCGCTTCGAGGCCGGGACGATGAATCTGCCCGGAATAATCGGTCTGCGCGCCGCCCTGCTTTATAATAAGGAATACGGCATGGATAAGATCGCCGCCCACGAGCTCGATCTGGCGATGGCCTTCCTTTCGGGCCTCGGCCGCGTAAAGGGCGCCCATCCGGTCGGCATGCCGGGACGCGAGGGCCGTGCCGCCATCGTATCGGTCGATTTCAAGGACGACGACAACGCTCGCGTCGCCTTCGAGCTGGAGAACGCCCACGGCGTCATGACAAGGGTCGGAATGCACTGCGCGCCCCGCGCCCATAAGACCCTCGGCACCTTCCCCGAGGGCACGGTGCGTTTCTCCTTCGGCCATGCCAACACAATGGACGAGGTCGAAGAGTGCCTTGCCGCGCTGGAGCAGATCTGCTCCGGTAAATAAGCATAAAAAATGCGTCCCGCCCTGGGGCGGGACGCTGACGATATTTGATCAATACACACGGATGGATTTGCCGTCATAGGCCTTGACATAGCCGACGATCTTTCCTTCCTCGCCGCTGTCGGTAAGGCGGCGGCAGAGCGCCTCGGCCTTGTCCTCGGCCACCGCGATGAGCAGGCCGCCGGAGGTCTGGGGATCGTAAAGCACATCGGAAAGCTCAAGCGGCACCGATTTGTCGATGACGACGTCGTTTTCCAGATATCCCATGTTATTGTAAGCGCCCGAGGGGATTATGCCCTCGCGGGCCAGCTTGAGGGCCTGCGGCACGACGGGGACAGAGGACGAGAAGATCTCTATGGTCTTGCCGCTGCCCTTTGCCATCTCGCAGGTGTGGCCGAGAAAACCGAAGCCGGTTATGTCGGTGCAGGACGAGGGATGGAAGGGCATCATGGCCTCCTGGGCATAGCGGTTGAGGTGGCTCATCATGCGTGTCATGAGGGCGTGATCTTCGGCCGGAAGCATATCGGCCATGGCCGCCGTCGACAGTATGCCTGTCCCCAGCGGCTTTGTCAGAACGAGTATATCGCCCTCTCTGGCCGTCGAGTTGGCAAGAACGTCGCGGGGATGGACATAGCCTGTGACGCAGAGGCCGTATTTCGGCTCGTTATCCTCGATGGTGTGTCCGCCGGCGATTATGGCCCCGGCCTCCTGGACCTTGCTGTAGCCGCCCTGAAGGATCTGCTCCATGATCTCGAGATCGAGGCAGGAGGGGAAGCAGATAAGGTTCATGGCTATGCGTGGAACGCCGCCCATGGCGTATACGTCGCTGAGGGCGTTGGCCGCGGCTATCTGGCCGAAGGCATATGGATCGTCGACGATCGGCGGAAAGAAGTCGACGGTCTGTATCATGGCGAGCTCGTCGTTTATCTTATAAACGGCGGCGTCGTCGCTCGTATCGAACCCGACCAGCAGGTTTTCGTCGCTGAAGCGGGGGAGACGCGAGAGTATGCCGTTTAGGACACCCGGTCCTATCTTGGCCCCTCAGCCGCCGCTTTTGGCCATCTGTGTAAGTCTCTGATTTTTCTTCATAAAAGCCGGCCCCCTTTCCGAAGGGTGGAACATAATATTTATCTCGGCCTATATTTTACTTTATAATCTGCAAAATATCAATAGCAAAGGAGCGGGCAGGATGCATTTCAAACAGCTGGAGGTCTTTGTCAATGTGGTAAGGCTGAAGAGCTTTTCAAAGGCCGCCGAGGTCGTCTATCTTTCGCAGCCGACGGTAAGCGCACATATAAATGCCCTTGAAGAAGAGCTTGATACCAAGCTGATCGTCCGCTCGACCAAAGAGGTATATCCCTCCAAGGCGGGCAAGATCTTTTATAAATACGCCCTCGATATGCTCGACCTGCGTGACACCGCCGTCGCCGATGTAAAGAGCAGCTCTACCCAGGTCAAGGGCATGCTTGATATTGCGGCCTCGACCGTGCCGTCGCTGTATCTTCTGCCGCGGGTCATCCCCGGCCTGCTGGAAAAATATCCGCAGCTGACCTTTTCGATAAAGCAGTATGACAGTGTCGAGGTCGTCCATCGCATCATAGACATGGACGCCGAGGTCGGCGTCACCGGCGCGATGTTCGAGAAAAGCGGCTGTGTATTCGAGCCTGTGGCCCGCGACCGCCTTATGATAATCACGCCCAACACCCCGGAGTACGCCGCCCTAAACGGTCGGATCACCCCCGAGATAATCCGAGGCTCACGCTTTATCTCCCGCGAATACGGCTCCGGCACGCGCAAGGAGTCAGAGACCTTCCTGCGCGGCATAGGGGTCGATCCCTCGGCCCTGCGCACCTCTGTCCAGCTCGAGAGCACCGAGAGCGTTATTCAAGGGGTGAAAAACAACCTCGGCATATCGATCGTCTCCAAATACGCCTGCCAGGACTGCCTGGCCTCGGGCGGCATACTGGCTTTCGACTACGAGAGCCCCGGTCTTGACCGCGATTTCTATGCCGTTTACCGCAAGAACCGCCCACTCTCCCCGGCGGCCGAAGCCTTTATCCACGAGCTGAAGGTCGGCTTCCGCAGCGAATAGAGAAAATACCGAAGCATGCTTTTTTCGGCTGAAGTCCGGCACGATGACAAATAAATATGCGATCAGAAAGCCTGCGCTCACGCAGGCTTTTTGCGGTTCGACAGGCCTCGCCAAATGTTTTGACATATGGGTATATCTATAGTATAATCAAATTGCTTAGATAAACTAATATTTAGAATATCAAGTGGTAAATAAAAGATAAACAGCCCGGAAACGGGCGTGGGAGGACGCAATGGTAAAAATAGTGACCGATACGGCATCTCTTTTTACGGCCGAAACAGGAGCAGCGATTGGGGTAACGGTCATCCCCCTTAATGTGACGATTGCCGGGAAAACATACCGCGAGATGGAGGAAATAAAACCGGCCGAGTTTATCGAGCTTGTGCGCCAGGGTAATATTCCCACCTCGTCGCAGCCCTCTCCCGGCGACACGATGGAGGCCTATGCCTCGGCCTCAAAGCATCAGCCGATACTTCACATAACCATGGCCGACGGTCTTTCGGGCTCTTATGCCTCGGCCTGCGCCGTGCGAGAGACCATGCCCAACCGCGAATACATAACCGTTCTTGATTCCCGGACACTGTGCGGGCCGGAAGGAGCACTGGTGCGCAAGGCGGCAAAGCTGGCCGAGGGAGGGCTTGACGTCCGCGAGATAATAATGCGCCTTGAAGAGAATATAGAGAGCTCGAAGTCCTTTCTGATCCCACAGGATTTCGGATATCTCCGCCGGGGCGGGCGGCTGTCTCCCGGCGCGGCCCATGTCGGCGGTCTTTTAAAGCTGGTGCCCCTGCTGGTGCAGAGCCCGGACGGAAAACGGCTTGATAAGGCCGGACTCTGCCGCAATTTTACAAAGGCTGTGGAAAAGTGCATAGAGGGGTTTAAGCGCGCCGGGGTCGACGAGCGGTATGTCATAACGATAAGCCATGCCGATACCTTCGAGCAGGGCAGCCTTGCCTATTCCATGATGTCAGAGGCCTTCCGCGGCGCTGCCCTTGAGCTGGTCGATCTTACCCCCGCCTTTATAACCCAGGGCGGCCCTATGTGCGTCGCCATACAGGCTATCCTCAGGGTCTGATTCCTTGTCGTACAAAAAAAGTCTGCGGAAAACGCAGACTTTTTTCTATGGGATGTTTTGGACGTGACATGTGCACGGCAAAAACACGCTGACCCGCCTATTTTGCCACAGCAAAATGGCGAAACCGGCCCGCAGGCCGGAACCCAAAATGTCGAGAAAAAACCAGCGAAGCGTTTTTTCGACAGTGTTTATTCGTCCCTCTGTATGGCGGCAAAGGGGCTGTCGCCAAGGCCGTCCCCGGCGATCATGCTTTCAAGCACGTCGATGTCGGTGGTGACGTCAAGGGCCTCGTCCATATAGAGCATATCGAGCTGCTTTTCAAAGCTGCTTATCAGGACGTCAAGAACAGCTTCGACATCCTGCATGGCGGCGCGAACGTTTGCGCCGCTGCTGCCCGAGTTTTCAAAGCGGCTGTAGGCCTCAAGTATCTTTATCGTTTTGGGCAGATATTTTTCCTTGAAGCTGCGGGCGTACTTCTCTTTTTCGGGATATGACTCGGTATAGTTGTATATGCGCCGTGTAAGTGTCTCCAGCTTGGTTATCTTTTCTGATACCTCGGGCTGGGCGATGGAATCGTTGATCTTGCGGATATGGTCGGCCGGGTCGGGCATGACCGGCTCTTCCGGCTTGGCTTCCGGCTGCTCGGCTTCGGGCTGTGCCGTCTCCTTTTTGGGACGCGGAGGCTCGGCCGGGCGGGCCGATACCGGGCCGAGGCGGTCGCAGGTCAGGACCCTGCGCTCGTTGTCGATATAATAGCCGTCGAAATAGCCCGAGTCGATCATCTTGTAAATATCGTCGCATACCTTGCCGTAGGATACACCCATTGCGCCTGCGAGGCGGTCGAGGGATATCTCGCGGCTGTCGCCGATGACCTGGGAATAACGGCGCAGGCGCTGTACCTTGCCCAGCATAGAGTTGCCCCAGAAGGTCAATGCGAGACCCGGAACACCGATCGACATAAATGTCATGGCCGACCGGAACATCGACTCGATAAAGAAATAATAGTCCATAAGGCTGCCCATAAAGACCATCGAGCTTATAATAGCGCCGCCGACCGTAAGGCCGATGCCGAGATTGCGGATAAAGCGTCCGCGGCGCATCTGGCCCTTGATCGAATTGTCGTTCATCGGGTCGATGCGCGCCCCGACATTCTCGTCGGAGCTGCTGTAGGGCACATCGACACAGCCCTCGTCAAAGCGGTATCCGCCCTTGCGGTACCGGCTCTGGCGGCCGCGGGGCAGCGAGGACTGACCGTTTTTATTTACGGAATTGACTATAAGCAGTACCAGACCGACAGGCCATGCGAAGATAAAAGCCGCGACGATGACCCACCAGGGTATTTCTTTTCTATTGTTCACCGAAAGACCTCCAGGGGAAAACTTTTTTGCATAACAAGTATATCACGGGCATGCGGCCTTGTCGATAGGCTTAAAGGTTTATTAAGCCTTTTCGCGGCGGCCGGCCGCCACTGCTGCGCCAGCGTCGTCGCGGGCCAGCTCCATGCAGACAAAGGCCATAATGGCCGCCGTGAGCAGAAGGCATTTTGCCCCGAAACGCCTGCCGAGGACGACCGATGCCCATACGCCGAAGCCGAAGGAGAATACCATGCCGAAGTGGGCGGCCGCCTGACGGGCAAAGACCGGCTCGCGGGTCTCAATCAACTTTTCAAGGCTGACGCCGATGTTGCGGACATGGTTGGTGCAGAAGGTCGTCGACATGCCGACCTGGTCGATCTTACGATGCTCGGGCGGCAGACGCTCGATGTCGGCCTTGCGGAAGGTGTTGTACTGCATGACGGCGATAAAGTTGACCGGTATCTGGGTCAGGATAAAGGATGCCGAATCGGGGACGAGGGACAGGACGCAGAGGGTAAGGGTGGCAAGGCCGGTGAATATCGTCTCCCAGCGAAGGGGCCCGACGGTCAGCTTTTTGCCTATCGCCAGCTCACAGAGGAAGGCGCCGGTCACATATGCGCAGAAGGATATGACACAGTGGGTCGCCGTCTGGCGTTCTCCGTTGCAGAGGGCAATGCCGAGGCGGATGACGTTGCCGGTCTGGGCGTTGCTGAAAACGCCGCCGCGGAACTCGTGGACAAAGCCGCCGAGGAAGCCGCCGATAAAGACCAGCAGAAGGAATATGTAAAGCCTGTTTTTCTTAGGCGTGATCTCTTTTTTCATGGTATTCATGCTCCGAAATGTGTAATCTCAAAATTATCAGCCCCCCGGCGCTTTGACCGGAGGGCTGTCCCTTTTTGCTTTAGGATAGCACCGCGTTAAAGCGACTGCCAGCTCTCGTCGGAAGGATTCTTCTGGAAGGCCTCCAGCTTTTTGATATCGCCCTCGGAAATATACCCGGTCTCGTGGGCGACCGATACAAGGGCGTTGTAGTTGGAAAGGGAAATGTTTTTGACCTCGGCGGCGGCAAGGCGGTCAAGACCCTTCTGCATGCCGTAGGTGAAGATCGAGGCGATGCCGAGGACCTCGGCCCCATGCTCGCGCAGGACATTGACGACCTCGATGACCGAACCGGCCGTGGAGATAAGATCCTCGATGACGACGACCTTCTGGCCCGGGTCGATCTTGCCCTCGATCTGGTTGTTTCTGCCGTGATCCTTGGCCGAGGCGCGGACATAGGCCATCGGCAGGCCGAGGATGTTGGCGACCAGGGCGGCATGGGCGATACCGGCCGTTGATGTTCCGGCAATGGCCTCGGCGTCGGGGTAATTATTCTTTACTATATCGGCCAGACCCTGCTCGATGACATCCCTGACCTTAGGATAGGAGAGGGTGAGGCGGTTGTCGCAGTAGATCGGCGACTTGATGCCGCTGGCCCACGTGAAGGGCTCATTGGGGCGCAGAAAGACGGCCTTGATGTCCATAAGAAGCTTGGCTACCTGTTTTTCCATTACTATATCTCCTCAGTTATTTGATTTGTTATTTTCCAAGAAAATCGGCGCAGACGCGGCGGTAGGCGGCGACGGGATCGTCGGCCTGGGTTATCGGGCGGCCGACAACGATGAACTCTGTGCCGGTCTCGCGGGCCTTGGCCGGGGTCATGATCCTCGACTGGTCGCCGACATTGCCGTCGGGGTATCTGATACCCGGCGTGACCGTGATGAAATCGCTGCCGCAGGCATTCTTGACAAGGGCGGCCTCGAGGGGAGAGCATACGACACCGTCCAGCCCGGCTTCCTTTGTATTGCGGGCATAATGGGCGACCGTCTCTTCCATCGTCGCGTTGATAAGCAGCTCCTTCTGCATCCTTTCCTGGCTGGTGGAGGTCAGCTGGGTGACGGCGATCAGCAGGGCGCGTTCACCGTCGGCGCCCTCGGCCAGACCCTCAAGGGCGGCGCGCATCATGTCGATCGTTCCGGCGGCGTGGACATTGGTCATGTCGACGCCGAGGCGGGCCAGGTTGCGCATTGCCTTGTTGACCGTGTTGGGGATATCATGCAGCTTGAGGTCGAGGAAGATCCTGTGGCCCCTGTCCTTGATCTCGCGGACGATGTCGGGGCCTTCGCCATAGAAGAGCTCCATGCCGATCTTTACAAAGGGCTTTTCATCCTTGAACCTGTCGAGAAAGGCCGAGGTGTCGGCCCTGTTCTTGAAATCGCAGGCGATTATAACGTCTCTCTTCATCATAATTTAAGACTCCTTCCGATTATATCCTTGAGGTTTTCAATGCCGTATTCGTCCATCTTTTCGGGCAGCTCTTTGATTATATTGGGGCAGACGAAGGGGTCGACAAGGTTCTGTGCCCCGATCTGGACGGCCGAGGCTCCGGCCGACATGAACTCGATGACATCGTCGGCCGTCGATATGCCGCCGACACCGATTATCGGGATGCCGACCGTCTGGGCGGCCTGATATACCATCCTCAGGGCCACCGGCTTGATGGCCGGACCCGAGAAGCCCGACATCTTTGTGCTGACGATCGGGCGGCCGGTGCGGGGGTCGATGACCATGCCGAGCAGTGTGTTGATAAGGGTAATGCCGTCGGCGCCGCCCTCTTCGCAGGCGCGGGCGATGGCCGTGATATCGGTGACGTTGGGCGACAGCTTCATATACACCGGCTTGAGGGTGGCCGCCTTGACGGCCTGTGTCACCTCGCGGGCCGCGCCGGGATCGGTGCCGAAGGCCATGCCGCCGTGACGGACGTTGGGGCAGCTTATGTTTATCTCGAGGATGTCTATATCGTTGCTTTTGTCAAAGGCAGAGGCCACACGGACATATTCCTCCACAGAGAAGCCGGAGATATTTGCCAGAAGCACGCCGCCGTAAAGAGCCCTTGTGCCCTTGAGCTCGTGGGATATGACCGAGTCGACGCCGGGGTTCTGAAGACCGATGGCATTCAGAAGCCCTTCCCGGCATTCGGCGATACGCGGGGTCGGGTTGCCGAAACGGGCTTCGCCGGTGGTGCCCTTGAGGCTCATTGCACCGAGGATGTTGAGATCATAGAATCTTGCCAGCTCATAGCCGAAGCCGCATGTGCCGCTGGCCGGCATGACGGGGTTTTTCAGGGTTATGCCGCTGAGGGTCGTTTCAAGTCTATTTGCCATCAAAGGTCACCTCCGAGCTTAAAAATACCGGGCCGTCGGCGCAGACGCGCTTGTCGCCGACAAGGGTATGGCATGTGCAGCCCATGCATGCGCCGAAGCCGCAGCCCATGCGCTCTTCAAAAGAGAGCTGGCCGTCGAGGCCCGTGCGGTGCAGGCCCTTGAGCATCGGCTGAGGCCCGCAGGCAAAATAATAATCACAGTCGGTCTGGGCCAGCGCGTCGGTGACGAAGCCCTTCATGCCGAAGCTGCCGTCGTCGGTGGTGACCAGCACCTTTGCGCCGAGGGCCATGAACTGGTCGATATAAAAGGCGGCCTCGGCCGTGGCAAAGCCGAGTATGGCCGTCACCTCGTTGCCCTGGGCAATAAGCCTCCTTGCCGTGTCGTACATCGGCGGGACTCCGACTCCGCCGCCGATGACGGCGGCCTTTCTTCCGGCGGCCTTTGTGACGTCAAAGCCGTTGCCCAGGCCGCAGAGGATGTCCAGCTTTTTGCCCTTTTCCATAAGAGTCATGGCCCGCGTGCCCTTGCCGACCACCTTATAGATGATGGTAATTCGCCCATCCTCGTAATGACATACGCTTATGGGGCGGCGCAGGTAAAGGCCCTCTATGGCGATGTTGATGAACTGCCCGGGGCGCTCGAGGGACGATGTGTCCCCCGAGAGCACCATTTCCCAGGTGTCCTTTGCTATATTGCGGTTGGAGATTATTTCGTAAAAGCCCTTGTTCATAATATCACCTACATGTCTATTGTCGAAACGCCGACCGTGATCTCTTCAAGAACGTCAAGGAGAACGGCCACCGTGTCGAGAGAGGTGAACATGGTCACATTGTGCTCGACGGCATGGCGGCGGATCATGACGCCGTCAAGATGGCTGCTGCCGCCGTTGTGCGACTGGGTGTTGATGACATATGTGACGTGACCCTGCTTGAGGGATTCAAGGATCTCGTCGCTGCCCTCGCTTAGCTTACGGCGGGTTCTTGTGCGGATGCCGTTGCGCTTGAGGAAGGCGGCGGTGCCGGCCGTGGCCTCGATGTTGAAGCCGAGGTTATAGAAACGCCTGATGAGCTCGAGGGCGTCCTGCTTGTCGGCGTCGGCGATGGTGACGAATACCGTGCCGTAGTTCTCTACCCTGAGGTTAGAGGCCTTCAGGGCCTTATAAAGCGCCCTTGTAAGGGTGTCGTCATAGCCGATGGCCTCGCCGGTCGATTTCATTTCGGGCGACAGATAGGCGTCGACTCCGGCTATTTTCGAGAAGCTGAATACCGGCGCCTTGACATACCAGCGCTTCTTCTGGGGCGCAAGGCCGGTGCCCAGGCCCTGATCCTTCAGGCTCTGGCCGAGGGCGACCTTTGTGGCGATGTTGGCCCTCTTGACGCCGGTGACCTTCGAGAGGAAGGGGACGGTGCGGGAAGAGCGGGGGTTGACCTCGATGACATATACGTTTTCCTGGCGGTCGACGATGAACTGGATGTTGAAGGGGCCGCAGATGCCGATGCCGAGGCCCAGCTTGACCGTGTAATCGACGATGGTGTCGCGGACCTTCTGGCTGACCGAGAAGGTCGGATAGACGCTTATCGAGTCTCCCGAGTGTACGCCGGTGCGCTCGACATGCTCCATGATGCCGGGGATATAGACATCGGTGCCGTCGCAGACGGCGTCGATCTCAAGCTCCTTGCCCGAGATATATTTGTCGACCAGAACGGGGGATTCCTCGCTGGCGATGATAGCCTCTTTGAAATAGCGGCGCAGCTCGTCCTCTGCCGTGACGATCTGCATTGCCCTGCCGCCCAGAACATAAGAGGGGCGGACAAGAACAGGATAGCCGATCTCTTCGGCCACCTTTACGCCGTCCTCGATGTTGGTGACGGCCTTTCCCACAGGCTGTGGGATGCCAAGGCGCTCCATCAGCTTTTCAAAGCTGTCGCGGTTCTCGGCCCGCTCGATGGCCTCGACCGATGTGCCGATGATCGGCACGCCCATACTGCGCAGACGCTCGGCAAGATTGATGGCCGTCTGGCCGCCGAGGGTGACGATGACGCCGTAGGGCTTTTCAAGGTCGATTATATTCATGACGTCCTCGACGCAGAGGGGCTCGAAATAGAGCTTGTCGCTCATGGTATAGTCGGTCGAGACGGTCTCGGGGTTGTTGTTGATGATGATGGCCTCGTATCCGGCCTCCTTGATGGCCCAGATGGCGTGGACAGTCGAGAAGTCGAACTCGATGCCCTGGCCGATCCTTATGGGTCCGGCGCCGAGGACGATGACCGATTTTTTGTCGGTGACGACAGATTCGTTTTCCTGCTCATAGGTCGAATAGAAATAGGGGACATAGCTTTCGAACTCGCTGGCACAGGTGTCGATCATCTTGTACACCGGCATGATACCCTCCTTCTTTCGAAGGTCGAACATCTCCTGTTCGGTCATGCCCCAAAGGGAGCCGATGTATTTATCGGATATGCCCATCCTCTTTGCGTCGCGGAGGACATTGATGTCTCCCTTATTGTCCTTGAGGGCCTTTTCGCACTCGACGATATGGCCTATCTTGTCGATGAAGAAGAAGTCGATCTTGGTGGCCTCGCAGATCAGCATGGGGTCAACGCTGCGGCGCAGCAGCTCGGCGATGGCGTAAAGACGCTCGTCGGTGGCCTGACGGACGAAATCGAGCAGCTCCTGCTCGGGCATGTCGTCGAACTTGGACATATAAATATGGCTGACGCCGGCCTCGAGGCCTCTGACGGCCTTGAGAAGGCTCTCTTCCATCGTGCGGCCGACCGCCATGACCTCGCCGGTGGCCTTCATCTGGGTCGAGAGCACCTTGGAGGCGCTGCCGAACTTATCAAAGGGGAAGCGGGCGATCTTGCATACGACATAATCGAGGGCCGGCTCGAAGGAGGCCGGGGTATTGGCCAGCCTGATCTCGTCGAGATGCATGCCGGTGGCGATGAGGGCCGATACCCTTGCTATGGGATATCCGCTGGCCTTGGAGGCCAGGGCCGACGAACGGGAAACACGGGGGTTGACCTCGATGACGTAATATTTGAAGGAATAGGGGTCGAGGGCGAACTGGACATTGCAGCCGCCTTCGATCTTGAGGGCGCGGATAAGGCGAAGGGCGGCATCGCGAAGCATGTGGTATTCGCGGTTGGTCAGGGTCTGGGAGGGGCAGACGACGATCGAGTCGCCGGTGTGGACACCGACCGGGTCGAGGTTTTCCATGTTGCAGACGGCGATGGCTGTGTCGTTGCCGTCGCGGATGACCTCGTATTCGATCTCCTTATAGCCGCGGACCGATTTTTCGACCAGGACCTGGGATACCGGCGAGAGACGCAGGGCGTTCTCGGCCAGCTCGACAAGCTCTTCGTCGTTGTCGGCAAAGCCGCCGCCTGTGCCGCCGAGGGTGAAGGCGGGGCGAAGGACGACAGGATATCCGATGTCGTGGGCGGCCTTTACGACCTCTTCGAGGGAATGGGCGATCTCGGAATCGATGACCGGCTCGCCGATAGAGCGGCAAAGCTCGCGGAAGAGCTCGCGGTCCTCGGCCTGCTCGATGGAGGAGAAGCTGGTGCCCAGTATCTCGCAGGAGCATTCGCGGAGGACGCCCTTTTTGGCAAGCTGCATGGCAAGGTTGAGTCCGGTCTGGCCGCCGAGGGTCGGCAGCAGCGCGTCGGGGCGCTCCATGCGGATGATCTTTGCGACGTACTCCAGCGTCAGCGGCTCCATATATACCTTGTCGGCGATGTCGGTGTCGGTCATGATGGTGGCCGGGTTGGAATTGACAAGTATGACCTCATAGCCCTGCTCTTTAAGGGCCAGGCAGGCCTGTGTGCCCGAATAGTCGAACTCGGCGGCCTGACCGATGACGATCGGGCCCGAGCCTATAACAAGTATCTTTTTAAGGTCCTCTCTCTTAGGCATTCTGCGCACCTCTCCTTGCCTTGTATTTCTTCATGTAATCTACGAATATATCGAACAGATAGCCGCTGTCCTGGGGGCCGGGGGCGCTTTCGGGATGGTACTGGACAGAGAAGATCATCTGCTCGTCGCACCTCATGCCTTCGGCCGTGTTATCGAGAAGATTGATGTGGGTCAGCTCAAGGCAGGTGTCCCTAAGGCTGTCGGAATCGACGGCATAGGAATGGTTCTGGGATGTGATCTCGACCTTGCCTGTCAGAAGATTCTTGACCGGGTGGTTGCCGCCGCGGTGGCCGAACTTGAGCTTATAGGTCTTAGCGCCGTTGGCGAGGGCTATCATCTGGTGGCCGAGGCATATGCCGAATACCGGCAGCCTGCCCTGGATATTCTTTACCAGCTCGATGACCGGAAGGACATCCTCTGGGTCGCCGGGGCCGTTGGAAAGAAAGACGCCGTCGGGATGAAGGGCCATGACACGCTCTGCCGGGGTGTCGTGGGGAACGATGATGACGTTGCAGCCGCACTGGTTGAGACGCCTGATGATATTGTGCTTTATGCCGCAGTCGATGGCGACGACATTGTATTTATAATTGGGCGTGCGGCTGTACCATACCTTTTTGCAGGATACCGAGGGCACCTGGTCGTGGGGCACGGGGGAGGCGGCCAGGCGGGCAAGGGCCTCTTCCGTGGGGACATCTATATCGGTCAGGATGGCCCGCATGCTGCCCTCGTTGCGGATCATGCGGGTTATAAGACGGGTGTCTACGCCCGAAATGCCCGGGATGCCGTTTTCCTCAAGCTCCTGCGAGAGGGTCTTGGTATAGCGGAAGTTGGAGGGGGCGTCGTTATACTCCCTGACGATAAAGCCGCCGATGCGGGGTGTTTTTGTCTCGTAATCCTCGTCGGCCAGACCGTAGTTGCCGATGAGGGGATAGGTCATGCAGACTATCTGTCCGCAGTAGGAGGGGTCGGACATGATCTCCTGATAGCCGACCATAGAGGTGTTGAACACGACCTCCTGGACGGTCTCGACGTCGGCGCCGAAGCCGACGCCCGCGAACTCCCTTCGGTTTTCAAAAACCAGCTTTTTGTTGTGTTCCACCCTTATTTCCTCCTGTATACTGTTTTGCCGCCGCAGATGGTAAGGCATGTCTCGCCCCAGAGCTTTGCGCCCTCGAAGGGGGTGCTGCGGCCCATCGAGACAAAATCGGCGGGGTCGACGGTGAAGCTCTTTTCAAGATCGAATACGGCGATGTCGGCCCGCTCGCCCGGCTCTATCATGGCCTTGCGCCCGATGATGGCCGCCGGGGCGGAGGTCATCAGCTCGGCCAGACGCTCGAGGGTGAGAATGCCGCCGCGCACCAGCGTCGTGTAGCAGACGGCGAAGGCCGTCTCGCTTCCCACCGTGCCGAAGGCGCTCTTTTCCAGCCCGCGGGATTTCTCCTCGGCCGAATGGGGGGCGTGGTCGGTGGCGATACAGTCGATCGTCCCGTCCTTGAGGCCCTGCCATATGGCCTCGCGGTCATCCTTTCCGCGAAGAGGCGGATTCATCTTGAAGCGGCCGCTGTCCTCTGTTATATCCATGTCGCACAGGGCGATGTGGTGGGGTGTCACCTCGCATGTGACATTTATGCCCCTCGCCTTGCCACGGCGGACGTATTCTATGCTTTCCTTTGACGATATGTGGCAGATATGGTATTTTGCGCCGGTCTTTGCCGCAAGCTCGATATCGCGGGCAATGGGCACATACTCGGAGGCCGAGGATATGCCCTTCATGCCGTGCTTTTCGGCGAACTCGCCCTTGTGGACCGAGCCGCCCTCGAGAAGGCTCTCGTCCTCGCAGTGGGCCGAGATAAGGCTTCCGCAGCCGGCGGTCAGCTCCATGGCGCGCTCCATCATTTCGGCGCGCTGGACACCCTTGCCGTCGTCGGAAAAGCCGATGACATGGGCGGCCATGCCCTCGATGTCGGCCAGCTCCTGCCCCTTCTCGCCGACCGTGACGGCGCCGAAGGGCAGGACGTTTATGACGGCGTCCTTTTTGATGGCATCCAGCTCGACCTCGAGATGCTCGACGCTGTCGGGCACGGGGTTTAGGTTGGGCATGGGACAGACCGTTGTGAAGCCGCCCCTTGCCGCCGCTCTGGTCCCCGAAAGTATCGTCTCTTTGTATTCGAAGCCGGGCTGGCGCAGGTGGACATGCAGATCGACCAGACCGGGCAGGATGACCTTGCCGCGGCAGTCGATGATCTCGGCCCCCTCGGCCGGCAGGCCGGGGGCGACCTCGGTTATGGCCCCGCCGCAGATGCGGATGTCGAGGTCGGCGAAGCGGCCGTCACAAAAGACCCTGCCGCCCGCAAGAATGATGTCGCCCATTATTTCACGGCCCTTTCAAGGGCGGCCATGCGCACAAAGACGCCGTTGGACATCTGCTTGAAGATGCGGGCGCGGGGGCATTCCATAAGGCTGTCGGCCAGCTCCACGCCGCGGTTGACCGGGGCGGGATGCATGATGATGGCCTTGTCCTTCATGGCCTTTTCGCGCTCGACCGTAAGGCCGAAGGCCTCGTGATACTGCTCGGCCGTCATCGACATCGAATGCGCGTGGCGCTCGTGCTGGACGCGCAGCATCATGACGATGTCGGAGGTCTTTACGGCCGTATCGAAGTCCTCTGTGTCAAGGCCGGGCTCGAGGAACTCGTCGGGGCCTGCCGTGACGACCTCCATGCCCAGGCGGCGCATGACCTCATAGTCGGTGTGGGCCACGCGGGAGTGGCTTATATCCCCGGCGATGACGCACTTGAGGCCCTCGAAGCGTCCGAACTCCTGCTTGACGGTCATAAGGTCAAGCAGCGACTGTGTCGGATGGTTGCCCGTGCCGTCGCCGCCGTTGAGAAGGGCGGCGTTGATGTGGCCAAGCAGGGGGGCATAATACTCGTTCTGGGTGTGGCGGATCACAATGGCATCCGGGCCGAAGGAGTCAAAGGTCTTTACAGTGTCATAAAAGCTTTCATTTTTGTTGAGTGAAGAGGCCGCCGCATTAAAAGAAACGACCCGCATGCCCAAACGAAGCTCTGCAACATTGAAGCTGTATTGGGTGCGAGTCGAAGGCTCGAAAAACATATTACACGCGATCTTATCGCTGAAATTGGGAATATCTGTCCCATGGGCAAAGGTCATTGCCCGGTCGATTATGGCGGTTATTTCGTCTGTGCTCAGATCGCTGAGCTTAAGAAGGTTTTTCCCCATTTGTACGTCGCTCCCTTTTATATATAATGTTTGATCCTAAACGTGATATCTGCGCCTTAAAGCCGTATACGCAAAATTTTTTAGATTATACCATGGCGGCGGCCGGAGGCGCAAGTGATACTTTTTACAAAATACCCCTTGCCTACGCCGCCGTTTTTGTCACCGGCTATTCCTCGATGCTCTTCATGGCCTCAAGGGTGTCGCCCAGAAGCCTGTCGAGCTCCCAGCCCAGCTGCTCGGCGCCCTGGGCGATGACCTCGCGCGAGCATCCGGCGGCGAACTTCTTGTCCTTGTATTTCTTCTTGAGGGATTTGAGCTCCATGTCGGAGACGCTCTTTGAGGGGCGCATGAGGGCCGCCGCGCCGACTATGCCGGTCAGTTCGTCGACGGCGAAGAGGACCTTCTCCATCTCCTTTTCCGGCTTGCAGTCGGTCTTTGTCAGGCCGTAGCCGTGGCTGGCGACGGAGTGGATGAACTGGTCGTCAAAGCCGGCCTGACGCAGCAGCTCGGGCGCCTTGACGCAGTGCTCCTCGGGCCACATCTCAAAGTCGATGTCGTGCAGCAGCCCGACCAGCGACCAGTAATCGGCCTCGTTTTCATATCCGAGATGTTTTGCGAACCATTCCATACATCCGCCGACAGTCTTTCCGTGGAGGATGTGGAACTCTTCCTTGTTGTATTTTTTCAGGAGCTCGAGCCCCTCGTCCCATGTCATCATAAGATCTCTTCCTTTCGTGCCTGTTTATTTTGCTTCTATACGCATGGGTATGAATCGGATGCCGTTGTCGACCGTCAGCCCGCCCGTCGGCTCGAAGCCCAGGGCGGCATAAAAGGGCTGTCCGTATTCCGACGAGTTGACCGTTATGGCGCTTATCGACGGATCGAGGGCCTTGCAGTCCTGAACGGCCTTTTTGACCAGCATCGTGCCGACGCCGCGGCGCTGATATTCGCCGTCGACAAAGAGCAGCGATATATGGTCGAGCCCGCGGAAGGCGCAGACGCCGATAAGGTAATCGTCCTCGAAGGCGCCCCAGAAGGTCATCGCGCCCTCTCCGACCTGCATGGTCATATATTCAAGATCAATGAAGCGCCAGAACTCTTCGATCCCCTCGTCGGTAAAGGTCGGGGCCTCGAACTCGGCGAATACCTCCCAGACAAGGGCAAGGGCCTCTTCAAGATCCTGGCCCTGAAGCTGGCGTATCTCTTTTTTAGCCATTGATATACCACCTGTGAATGTGTTTTAAATTATTATATCACAGCCTGCGGAAAAAGTGTAGCGTCCCGGCGGACTATATCGGCATAAATGTCCGTTCGGAGCCTTCGCGGGCCGTGCGCCGATCGGCTCAAAGAAGAAAAACCATGACTTTATATCGGACGTGGTCACATATACAAGGCTTTCGACATTTTCCGACAGCGCCGATATACTATCATTATTGAAACAGCTATTGTCGAAAAACCAAATAAAAGAGCGTTTTTTAATATAAATCCGCAGTTTTCCATATATTTTCGTAAAATGCCAAGAAATAGAGTATTATTAGGTGGCCTTAAGAATTTGGAAACACCGAGGAGGCTGGTAATAATGGGAATGATCGAGGAGATACTGCGCGAGCTTGGCATAGGGGCGAATTATCGCGCCTTTAATCTGCTGATCGTGACGGTGTCGCTGGTCGTCGAGAATCCCGACTATCTGCTTCGAATAACAAAAGAGCTTTATCCCGAGGTCGGCCGCAGATGCGGCTGTGCCGGAACGGCAGTCGAGCACAACATAAGGGCGGCGGCCCCCAGGGCATGGAAGCTCAACCCCAAGCGGCTGCGTGAGCTGGCACTTTATCCGCTGGCCGGACCTCCGACAGCGGCCGAGTTTGTCGATATGCTGGCGGCATATGTTACGAGAACGCGCGAGGAGATCGAAAGCGGAGAATGAGAAAAGCGTCTGCGATAAATCATCGCAGACGCTTTTTCATGTTGACCCCATCGGGGATATCAGTTGTATTTCTGCATGAGCTTTTTGCCGTCGGCAATGGCGGTATAGGCCATCGTTATGCAGAGCACGGCGATGCCGAGGGCAAAGCCGAAGGAGGGAAGATATGATCCGGTGGCGTCATATATGTAACCGTAGACCGGATTTATGAGTCCCGCGCCGAGCGACATAGACATCGAGGTGTAAGAGAGTATCTTATCGTAATCCCTGTCGCCGAAAACGGTCCGGGGCAGCAGCGCGCCCATAAGGCTGGTCGTCGAAGCGCCGTAGCCGAAGATCAGCACGGCGGGGAAGAGCAGCCATGTGCCCACCCAGGTCGAGAGTATGACCATGAGTATGCCGGCGATGGCGCAGCACTCGGCCAGCGTGACGGCGAACTTTACGCCCTTCTTGTCGCTGAAGCGCCCGAGGGTCAGCTTGCCCAGCGTACCGCCGATAAGGGATATAGAGGTCAGGTATGCCCCCATGCCCGCGCCGATGCCGATGACCGAGGCGTATGTCGTTATGTGGTTGGTGACGTTAAAGACTATGCCGAAGCAGGGCGTGCAGATCAGGATGGCGATAAAGGCGCGGGAGCGGAAGGCGACCGAGGCCGGTACTCCCTTCTTTTCGGCCGGGGCGCCGGTCTTTATCGCGGCCGCGGCCGTGGCTTCATCCTCGCCGTAGGGACGCAGGCCCTTATCCTCGGGGCGCTGGCGGACTAAAAGCAGCGAGACCGGAAGCATGACTATCGCTGTGATGGCCGAGATGGCAAGATAGCCCTGACGCCATGTGGTAGCGCCGATGATCCTTGAAATGAACGGGTTTGCAAAGACGCCGACTATCGCGCCGGTGGCGAGGCAGACACCATAGACCGTGCCGTTGTTCTTTTTGAACCAGTTGTTGATCAGAAGCGGGACTGTTACGCCGCCGTAAAAGGAATAGGAGAGGCCCATCCATATGGCGCAGGCGTATACCTGCCACAGGGCCGTGACCTGTGACATGGCGGCATAGGCGGCGATGGCCGACAGCGTGGCGCAGGTCAGCACGGCCCGCAGGTTATATTTTGCCATCAGCTTCCGCGCGACGGGAAACATGAAGGCGGAGGCAAAGGAGGCCAGCGTGTGATAGACCGAGACCGAGCCGATGCCGACCCCAAGCTCGCGGCTGACCGGAAGAAAGAAGTTGCCTATCGTATAGGCGTAAACGCCCAGATTGATGCCGACGATGGCGCATCCGCAGAGCATGATGACCCAGGCATAGTGGAACCCGGGCTTTGTTTTTTCCTGCATATTTTATCCCCCTTGTCTTTACAGACGAATCAAATAAAGTATATCACAGCGGCATATAAAGGACAAACTGTTTTTTCCCCACAAAATCTTTGATTTTGCGGGGGCCCCTATAATTAAATAGATTTGCCCGGCTCATGTCCGGGCAAATCGTTACGCCGGACTTCCGGCGCGCGGCAGAAGCCGCGTGGGGGTATTTCCCGGAAGCCGAACACCGAGAAGCGTTTCCCACAAAATCTTTGATTTTGCGGGGCCCCCATTATTTAAT
>CAKUAK010000038.1 GCA_934636325.1 uncultured Eubacteriales bacterium | reverse complement strand
CGTTTATAAATGCTATTCTTTTATAAGTTCCGGTTTCTCGCCGCCCAACACGCACCCGGCCGTGATAATGACCTTTTTAATGGTCGGATCGGACGGAACATCGAACATGACTTGGGTAAGAAGCCCTTCCATGACCGATCTGAGTCCCCTTGCGCCGGTATTTCGCTCTATCGTCTTTTTGGCGATGGCCTTTAAGGCATCCTCTTCGAACTCCAACTCAACACCGTCAAGCTCGAAGAGCTTTTCATACTGCTTGGTAAGAGCATTCTTTGGTTCGACAAGAATATCGAGCAGCGCCTGCTCATCAAGGTTGTCCAGCGTCACCAGAACGGGCAGCCTGCCTACAAGCTCGGGTATAATACCGAACTTGAGCACATCATAGTGCTCGACCTGGCGCAACAGCTCCTGACTGCCGGTATCCTGCTTGGAACGGACATCCCCTCCGAAGCCTATCCCCTGCTTGCCGATGCGCTTTTCGACGACCTTTTCAATGCCGTCAAATGCGCCGCCGCATATGAAGAGGATATTGCTCGTGTCGATCTGGATGAACTCCTGCTGCGGATGCTTACGTCCGCCCTGCGGGGGGACATTGGCCACGGTGCCCTCCAATATTTTAAGGAGAGCCTGCTGAACGCCCTCGCCCGAAACATCACGGGTTATAGAGGGATTCTCGCTTTTTCTTGCTATCTTGTCCAGCTCGTCGATATAGATTATACCGCGCTCGGCTTTCTCAACATCGAAATCAGCCGCCTGAATGAGGCGAAGAAGGATATTCTCGACATCCTCACCGACATACCCGGCCTCTGTAAGAGTTGTGGCGTCGGCAATGGCAAACGGCACTTTCAGGCTTTTCGCAAGGGTCTGGGCAAGATATGTCTTGCCGCTGCCCGTCGGGCCGATCATAAGGATATTGCTCTTCTGGAGCTCTACCCCATCATCGCCCTGGTCGCGGCTGCGTATGCGCTTATAGTGGTTATACACCGCGACGGCGAGAGAGATCTTTGCCCGGTCCTGACCTATGACATACTGGTCAAGGCCCTGCTTGAGCTCCGCCGGGGTCGGCAGCTGCTCGTCCGGGGCAAACTGTGTGTCGGTATCGACATCAAAATCCTCCTCGTCCTTCATGAGGTCGGCGCAGATCTCGACACATTCGTTGCAGATATATACCCCCGGCCCAGCTATAAGGCGCTTAACTTCATTCTGGGATCTCCCGCAGAAGCTGCACCGGAGGTCCTTTTTATCGTTCGAAGGCATGTTTTGTTAACTCCGTTTATCTCTTTTCGATGACCTTATCTATAAGGCCATA
Organism: uncultured Eubacteriales bacterium; assembly: GCA_934636325.1. Taxonomy (GTDB): domain Bacteria; phylum Bacillota; class Clostridia; order Oscillospirales; family Butyricicoccaceae; genus RGIG1902. Next base: position 13,562 of record CAKUAK010000038.1, on the reverse strand, counting down.
TTCAAGGGCCTGCTGCGCCGTCATGTAATTATCGCGCTCTGTATCTCTTGCGATGACCTCCAGCGGCTGGCCCGTATGCTGGCTGAGGATTCGGTTCATCTTATCCCGGATGTAAACCATATGATCGGCATGTATCTTGATGTCGGTCGTCTGGCCGGAGAGTCCACCGCCGCCGATAAGCGGCTGGTGGATCAATATCTCGGAGTTGGGAAGCGCTATCCTCTTGCCCTTTGCGCCGGCAGCCAGAAGCACCGACGCCATCGAGGCGGCAAGCCCGACACATATGGTCGACACATCGCATTTTATATACTGCATTGTGTCATAGATCGCCATACCCGCCGTTATCGAGCCGCCGGGGCTGTTGATATAAAACTGGATATCCTTGTCGGGGTCCTGAGCCTCGAGGTAAAGAAGCTGGGCGACGATCAGGCTCGCGGTCTGGTCGTTGACATCCTCGGACAGGATTATAACGCGGTCGTTGAGCAGACGCGAGAAGATATCATAGGATCTTTCTCCTCTGTTTGTCTGCTCTATTACCATAGGTACTAATGCCATTATATGCGCTCCTTTCTCAGGGGAAATTACACAATTAATGATATATTACTCTTTGTCCTCGGCAGTTTCTGTCGCTTTTTCGGCGGCTTCCTTCTTTGTGGTCTTCTTTGCCGGAGACTTTCTTGTCTTCTTTGCGGCGGGAGCCTTGGCGTTGGCCTTTACAAACTCAACGGCCTTCTGAACAGCCAGATCGGACTTAATGGCAACAGGGGCCAGAAGCTCGCGCACCTTCTCGACAGGCAGGTTATACTGCTCGGCCAGCGAAGCAAACTCCTTCTCTGTGTCCTCTTCGGTGGGAGCGAGGTTTTCAAGGCGTGCAACAGCTTCAAGAGCCAGCCTTACCTTTACCTGGCGCTCAGCCTGGCTGCGGAACAGGTTCCGGAAAGAGCTTGTCTCCATACCGTTCATCTTGAGGTATGTATCAAAGTCGATGCCCTGAGAGGCCATACGATATCCGAAATCGCTTACGATCTGATCGAGCTGGTTCTCATACATGATCTCGGGGATATCTCCCTCAAGATTCTCGACCAGCTTATCCATAAGAGCTTCCTCATAGGTGCTCTCGGCCTTGGCCTGAGCAGACTCGAGCATCTTGGCCTTCAGATCCTTCTTGTACTCTTCAAATGTATCAAAATCGGAAACGTCCTTTGCGAACTCGTCGTCGAGCTCGGGCTTCTGGACTTCCTTTACCTCATGGATCCTGCACTTGAAAACAGCGGGCTTGCCCTTAAGGTTCTCGGCCTGATAGTTTTCGGGGAATGTTACATTGACGTCGAAGTCCTCTTCGGCCTTATGTCCGACGATCTGATCCTCAAAGCCGGGGATGAACATGCCGGAGCCGAGCTCAAGGCTGTATTCCTCTGCCTTGCCGCCCTCAAAAGCCTCTCCGTCGACAAAGCCTTCGAAATCGAAGATAACGACGTCGCCCAGCTTGGCTTCGCGCTCTACGGGGACCTGGCGGGCATTTCTGGCGGCGACCTTGTCGATCTCGGCGTCGACCTCTTCATCGGTCACTTCTGCCGTGGGCTTCTCCACCTCAAGACCCTTGTACTCCTTGAGACCCAGCTCGGGCTTGACTTCGACAGCAGCCTTGAATGTGAACTCGCCGTCCTTGATATCAAGGTCGGTGATGGAGGGGTTGGCGATAGGCTCTACGCCGGCCTCTCTGACGGCCTCTTCATATGCGCGGGGATAGCTGTATTCCATAGCGTCTTCATAGAAAACTTCGACGCCGTAAAGCTTTTCGATCATCTTTCTTGGGGCCTTGCCCTTGCGGAAGCCCTGGATATTGATATTCTTGACGTTCTTCTTATAGGACTCCTGAACGGCCTTCTCGAACTCTTCCTTTTCAACAACGATCGACAGCTCGACCTTGTTTCCTTCCTTCTTTTCAACGTTGGTAAGTTTCACTTGAGGATCCTCCTTAGGTATTTAAATAGCTTTATGGTTGTATCATAACAGGCCTGAAGCCTATGTTATCCGCAGAAATATTCTGATATCTTACGCCCTTGCGCACACCGTTGACGGCGCCGCGCAAGCTCTCGCCGTGCAGATGCCCATAATAGCAGCGGCTGACGCCGTAGTTTTCCAGCAGAGAGACTATCGGCTCGACCTCTCCGCTGGAAAGCACCGGCGGATAATGCAGAAAGCAGATGATCTCTGACGCTCCGCCATGTCCGACTGCGGCTTTAAGGGATGCCTCGAGGCGCATGACCTCCCTTTTAAAGACCTTTTCGTCTCCGGCGTCTTTATCAGACGGATCAAAAAACCATCCGCGCGTCCCGCACAAGGCGACATCATTATAAAAAATACAATTATTATGAAGAAATTGCAAGTCTTTTAGCTGATTATTCTCGAAAAACCGTTCCATTTTGCCGACGGTCTCCCACCAATAATCGTGATTGCCCTTGACAAAGATCTTTTTGCCCGGAAAAGATGAAAGCAGCCTGAAATCGGGCAGCGCCTCGTTAAGGCTCATCCCCCATGAAAAATCTCCGCAAATGACAATGGTATCATCATCGGTCAGGCACTCGCCAAAGGATCTGACCAGCTTGTCGCGGTATCCGTTCCACGCTCCGCCGAAAATATCCATCGGTTTATTCGCACCCTCTGAAAGATGGGTATCGCCTATCGCATAAAGCGCCATGATCTGTTTTCTCCGTGATCTTTATACAAAAGCATTTGGAATATATCTGATCTGTTTCGTTTTCAGATATATCTCTATTATATCAAAGCTGACCTGGCAGCGGCAATCGTTTTCCTGTATCCACTGCTGGGCCGTCAGCATGATCCTGCGTCTCTTGGCCTCGCCGACAGCTGTTCTGGCCGGAAGATAGCTTTCATCCTGCCGGGTCTTCACTTCGACAAAGCAGACTACATTATTTTTGCCGGCTACTATGTCGATTTCGCCGTACCGTCCGCGATAACCCGACGCAAATATCTCAAAGCCCTTTTTCCGAAGAAAATCGGCCGCTATGCTCTCGCCGTAACGCCCTACCAGCGTACTGCTGCTCATTTCTGTTCACCGAGCAGCTTTTTCAGGAAGCTGCGGCGGTGGATCGCAGACGGGCCGTATTGCAGGATCAGCTCGCGGTGCATTTTGGTCGGATATCCCTTGTGTACCTCGAACCGGTATTCGGGATATTCTGCCGCATGCTCGACCATCAGCCTGTCTCTTGTCACCTTGGCAAGTATAGAGGCCGCCGCGATGGATCCGCTGAGCGAATCACCTTTTATTATGCATGTCGTTTCGCACGGCAGATGCGGATCGCGGTTGCCGTCGACCAGCGCCGCATCCGGCCTGACGGCCAGTTTATCAAAAGCGCGGTTCATGGCGAGAAACGTCGCCTGAAGGATGTTGATCTCGTCGATCTCTTCGGGCGTCGCCATAGCAATGCCATAGGCCAGCGAGTGTTTGATTATCTCTTCATAGAGAAACTCGCGCTTTTTCTCACTGAGCTTTTTTGAATCATTGAGCCCCTCTATCGTGTGATCGGGATCAAGTATGACAGCGGCAGCACAGACCGGACCGGCCAAGGGACCTCTCCCGGCCTCATCTATTCCGCAAACGACCTTATTTTCACGCCAGAAGGGCGTTTCATATTCATACATCGGCACTATCCCCGGTATGCTTCGGAAGCTCGAGCGTCATGCGTCCCAGCTTGCCGTCACGATACTCGCCTATAAAAACGCGGGCCATTCTTTCGGTATCGAGCTGACCGCGTCCCAGAAGAAAACCGCGTTTTTTTGCCATTTCCTCCAGCGTATCATATGGGGCGTCGTCCTTTACCTCTGTAATGTTATACCGCTTTACAACGGCTTCCGGATAAAGCACTGCAAGAGTTGAGAGCAGCTTGCAGGCCAGAAGCTCAACATCGAGTATCTCGTCGCGGATCGTTCCGGTAAAGGCCAGCCTGAACCCGACCTCGTCATCGTCAATCTTCGGCCACAGCATGCCTGGAGTATCCATAAAATCATATTTCCCCGCCAGATTGAACCACTGCCTCTGGCGCGTAACGCCGGGACGGTCTTCGGCGACAGCCGATCTTTTGCCTAAGAGACGATTTATAAGTGAGGATTTGCCGACATTGGGTATCCCGCCTATCATGATCTTAATAGTACGGTTGACGCCTTTTTGTTCGTTGCGCCGGATCACCTCTTCGCAGCATTGGGCAACAGCCGCAGTGAACTCCGCGTTGAAGCCGCCCTTCTTGCTGTCGGTGGCTATGACGGTATACCCCAAGCTGCGGTAGTATGCCAGCCATTTCGACGTCGCCTCTGGGTCAGCCTGATCGGCACGATTGAGCACAAGCATGCGCTTTTTGCCCGAAGCAATTTTATCAAGGTCGGGATTGCGCGAGCTTTCCGGGATGCGGGCGTCAAGTATTTCGCAGAGCATGTCTATGTTTTTCATATCCTGGAGCATTATGCGGCGTGTTTTCGCCATATGCCCCGGATACCAGTTTATGCTGCCCAACTATATACCTCCAAAGCTGCCGATAGGCCATATGCGGAAAAATACCTTTCCGATTATATCGCTCTCCTTGAGGGCGCCGACCATCGTGAGGCGGCTGTCGGCACTGTGGTTGCGGTTATCTCCCATGACAAAAACACAGCCCTCGGGGACTGTGTAAGGATATTCCCTGTCTCCCGGGCCGAAATAGGCCTCGTTGACGTAATCCTCTGTCAGTTCCTCGCCATTGACAAATACTATGCCGCCCTCTTCGACCTCGACGACATCACCGGCAAGGGCGATGACCCTTTTGACCAGCGGTTCTGGATCGTAATTGGGGGCCATGACTACTATAAGATCGCCGCGTTCAGGCTGATAACTCTGCGACAGCCTGACGAGCACACGGTCATTATTTTTAAGTGTCGGATACATCGAGCTTCCCGACACGCCGGATATCCTGACAAAAAATGAGCTTATCAGAACAAGAGCAAGCAGCGCCCATATGAGCGATTGAGCCCAGCCGAAAAGTTCCTCTCCGGCGCTTGTTTTTTCCTTTGTTTTTTTCTCCATCGTGACATCACCCTGACAAGATAAAACAATAAGAATTAAAAGAAAGGGGACGAGATTCCCGTCCCCCATTTTTACGGATCTTAGATATCCTGCTTGACCTTAGCTGCCTTACCAACCCTGTCGCGGAGGTAATACAGCTTGGCGCGCCTGACTTTACCCTTCCTGACTACCTCGAACTTTTCGATGTTCGGGGAGTGGATGGGGAATGTCTTTTCGACGCCGACGCCATAAGACATACGCCTTACGGTAACTGTCTCCTGGATACCGCCGTGCTTTCTGGCGATAACTGTGCCCTCAAAGACCTGGATCCTTTCTCTGGAGCCTTCCTTGATCTTGGCGTAAACCTTGATGGTATCGCCGATGCCAAAGTTGCCGGCAGTCTCTTTCAGCTGAGATTCGGTCAGTTTCTTAATCAAATCCATTTTAATGATTTCCTTTCGTCATAGATGTTCTTGCCCTGACTGCGGCAGAGGACCACCCGTAATACAAGCCTAATTATAATATCACACAAGGGCAGCGATTGCAACCCATTTTTATTGGTTGACCCGCGTAAACTCGATATAATCACTGAGTTTTTCTTCAAGTTTGGCACCGAATCCTATTATCTCCCCCTCAAATGATGCACGGAACATGCAGGGAACTGCATCGGAGCTGCCAAGCTCCACTACAAAGCTCTCATATCCGGCAGGAATCACAGCGCTTTCCATCCGCCCGAGGGTCATATGCAGGCTGCCATCCTTTTCAAACAGCTGCGCCGTGCCATATGCCGGATTCTCATATTTTCCGCAGTAATCGGAAAGACTGTGGGCGAACGGTATCGCACCCTTTGTCCGTTCCATAAGAGCACTTCGGCGGTCAGCAGATAGGCGCGCAAGCCTTTCGACTTCATCATGCATCTTGCTGCACCAGTTAAGCGGTTCAAGATCCAGCGCCAGATCGCAAATGGCATATCCGATCGCTGCCGGGGTCTGATTCCCGTTGAGGTTGGTCAAAACAGCAAAGCTGACATCCTTTCCGGGGAGGAATCCGACGAGACTCTTATAACCGTCTATTGTTCCGCCATGATGCACAAGGGTATGTCCGCGATATGACTCTATAAACCATCCAAGCCCATAGGCCGTATGTGTCACCTCGTCGAAGTGCATCGGGGTCATTTCACCCGGCTTGATTATCATCTGCGGCGTATGCAGGTCGGCAGCTCGCGCTTCGGAATAGATACGAACACCGTTGAGACTGCCTCTGCCGGCATTGAGCCTTGCCCATATTGCCAAATCATGCACAGTCGAACAAATACAGCCGGCGCACCCAACGCTCGATGAGATGTCAAGGAAAGGAACTTTGCAGATCTTGTCTTCTTTGAGTTTGTACGGTATTGCCGTATTGTCATCCTTGCCGAGGAATTGTTCCGGCAGACAGAATGTCCGATTCATGCCGAGCGGGTGCAGAATGCGTTCTGAGACGAAATCATACCATTTCATGCCCGACACGGATTCAACCAAGACGGTGGCAAGCGTGAACATATGATTCTGATAATGCATCCTGGTCCTGGGTTCAAAGGCCGGGGGCATATATCTTAATATGCGGACTGTATCCATGATGGTCAAATCGGGACGTGAGTACCAGGTCAGATCATGCCTTGGAAGCCCTGTTCTGTGGCTCATGGCATCCCGCATTGTCATGTGATCTGTCATGTACCCGTCGTACATTGCAAAGTCGGGAAGATATTTCTTCACCGGCTCATCAAGAGAGATGCATCCGTCATCGGCCAGTATGCATACTGCCGCTGCGATAAATGCCTTTGAAGCCGAGGCGATAGCATACACCGTATTCTCGTCGGCAGCTTTTCCGGCTTCGATATCAGCGCTTCCTCCGCCGCAGTAGAATGTCTCGCCTCCGATGGTTACCGCCGCCATAATCGAAGGAACACGGAACACCCCCCGCATTTCGGCTATAACGTCATCAAGCCTCCTCTTAAGAACTTCACCTGTCATGAAGAACCACTCCTTTATATTAAAATTTTGATATATACTGTGACGCTGTCTTGGCCATCATCATTTTTGTTCCGGCATTATCGAACGCAATTTCGAGCAAAAGATCTCCGCCCATTGGGGTGACATTCTCTATCTTTCCGCTGCCGAAAGCCTTGTGGACGATAAGATCACCCTTTGCAAAATCAAGGCTGACCTTCTTTTCGTCGATACCATGATGGGCAAGAGATACCGATGGCCGCTTGACCGGCGGACGCCTTGTGGAGATATGTCCCTCGGCGGCCGCCACCTTGGGAACATGGCGGTGTACATACTGGGGATCTATCTCCTCGACAAAGCGCGAGAGCTTTCCGAAAGAGGTCTGGCCGTAAAGCAGGCGGCGCTTTGCCGATGTTATATAGAGCCGTTTCTTAGCGCGTGTCATGGCGACATAGCATATCCTGCGCTCTTCCTCAAGTTCTTCTTCGCTGTCCATCGAGCGATAAGACGGGAAAACGCCCTCTTCCGCACCGCAGATAAACACTGTATCAAACTCGAGCCCCTTGGCCGAATGCATGGTCATCATGGTAACGGCATCGGCGTTTTCATCATAGCGGTCGATATCCGATATCAGAGATACCTCTTCAAGGAAGCCTTCAAGTGTCGGCTTTTTTCCTTCCTCCACCGTTTTTTCACAGTATTCCAGGATGCTGGACTTTAGTTCCAGGACATTTTCTATACGCACCTTGCCCTCGCGTCCATGAGCCTTGAGGTGATCCATATATCCGCTTTTTTCAAGAAGCTCGTCATATACTTCGCTTAAATCGTGTGTATCGAGCATGGAGCGTATCTCGTTTATCATGTCGGTGAAAGACAGCAGCGCCGCAGTGTTCCGCGACAGTTCGGGATAGCTCTCGCATTTTTCGGCGACCTCAAAGACCGATATGCCTTCACGTTCGGCAATGCTGCGCAGCGCTTCTATCGTCTTATCGCCTATTTTTCTCGACGGAGTATTGATGATCCTCGAAAGACGTATGGTATCGGACGGATTGCTGACCACCCAGAGATAGGCGATCATGTCCTTTACCTCAGCGCGGTCATAGAAGCGCAGGCCGGCAACAATCTTATAAGGAATATTGTTTCTTTTAAGCGATGCCTCGATGCCGTTTGACAGAGCGTGGTTTCTGTAGAGTATTGTAAAGCTGTTCAGCTTTTTACCTCTGCTGAGGCCTTCGAGTATTGTCTTGGCGATAAACTGCCCCTCTTCATCCTGTGTTTCACCGACATACAGATAAACCGTGTCGCCTGTTCCGTTCTCTGTCCAAAGAGTCTTGCCCTTTCTGGCCGAGTTTTTGGAAATAACACTGTTTGCCGCTGAAAGAATATTAGAGGTCGAACGGTAATTCTGCTCCAGCCTTATGGTAACGGCAGCCGGATACTGTTTTTCAAACTCAAGGATGTTTTCTATCGTGGCGCCGCGGAACTTATATATGCTCTGGTCGTCATCGCCGACGACGCAGAGGTTCTCGAATCCGCCGGCAAGGATGCTGCACAGCATGTACTGGGCATGGTTTGTATCCTGATACTCGTCGACCAGAACATAGTGGAACTTGCGCTGATAATATGTACGCACCTCTTCACACTGCTGAAGCAGTTCTACCGTCTTGAAAATGATATCGTCAAAATCAAGGGCATTTGCCGCCTGCATCTCTTTCTGATAGGCGGTATATATCCTAGAAACGACCTTTTTATAAAAATCGTCTCCGCACTGCCCGGCATATTCCTCGGCCGAGATAAAAGCGTCCTTCGCGCGGGATATCTCCGACATAATGGGGCGTATCTCGTATCTTTTTGTGTCATACCCGAGATCCTTCATGACCGAGGTCAGCATCTTCTTTTTATCATCGTCGTCATAGATAGTAAAATTCCTGCTGTACCCCATACGCTCAATATCCCGACGGAGGATCCTTGTGCAGGCCGAATGGAAGGTGCAGGCCCAGATATCGTTTGCCGCCGAGCCGCAGGCCGTTTCAAGGCGCTCTTTGAGTTCCCCTGCCGCCTTGTTTGTAAATGTGATGGCGATTATCTCATAGGGCCTCGGAGGATCGACAGCGCAGAGACGCTCGATCTCGGGATCATCGAGGGATTCATCGTTATTGAGAGCCTCCGCCAGCTTTCTCAGTTCTTCTTCGCCCGCATATTCGGGGGCAAACTCCGATTCATATCCCCGGCCGAAGCGCAGAAGGTTTATGATCCTGTTTATCAGAACGGTCGTTTTGCCGCTTCCCGCGCCGGCAAGCAGCAGCAACGGACCTTCGGTCTTGAATACGGCCTTCTGCTGCATATCGTTGAGACGCGAAAACTCACGCTCGATAAGGGCGCGTCTGATCGAACAATACCTTGTGTCAAAATCACTCATATCCTTATTACCTCATTTATCTCATTACGACATTCTCTTCTTCAAGTATCAGGCCAAGCTCTTCCAGAAGCTGCGGCGAATCGGAGACGCGAACTGCGCTGCCTCCGTCGAGCTTTTTGTCTTGGTTCGAAAAATACAATATTACCCGATTCGTTCCCGGATATTTTTTCAGCGTCTGCTTGACCGCCGCAAGCCTGGGGTCGCCGGTATCGGTCATGCGCAGATAAAGCACATGATCCCCCTGCACCGGCTGCGCTTGTACGGGACGCATCATGCGATCATTTTGCCGGGAAGTCTGCCGCCCGCGGCGGCGTCCGGCGGCACGGATGTATTCTTCTGCCGATTCTTCGGTCAGTGGATAAGCCTCGTCGCAGACCAGTTTGGGCTCTTCATCCTCGCGCATCGAAACGCGGCCGTAAACTATGACCGGACTTTCGGGCGAGATATACTGCCCCGCCGAGGTCAGCGCACGCTCGAACACGAGCAGCTCTATCGAACCGGTCATGTCCTCTATCGTCACATATGCCATATTGGTACTGCTTTTGGTCAGCTTCATTTTGACCGAAAGTACGACGCCGCACAGTGTGACATATTCGCCGTCGGACAGCTCGCTGCTACCACTTTCCTGTGCGTTGTATATATCGGCGATCGGGACAGCGCCGACCCGCTTTGCCAGCGGCGCAAGCTCGTCCATCGGATGGCCCGAGAGATAGAGCCCCGTCGTTTCCTTCTCCATCGCCAGCAGATCCTTCTTCGGGTATTCCTTGACATCCCTCTGGGCGGCATAGTCGGTATCAAAGGAAGTCCCGGAATCCTCGTTCCCGCCGAAAAGGTTGATCTGCCCCGAAAGGTTGCGCCGTTTGTCGCTGCCCGCCGAATCGAGCACACGCGCGTGCTGCTGTACCAGATAGGCACGCTTAAAGCCGAAACTGTCGAAGGCGCCGCATCTTATAAGATTTTCAAGCGCCCTTTTATTGAGTTCCTCGCCGCACAGCCTGCGGCAGAAATCTTCGAGGCCCTTGAATCGTCCGCCGTTCACGCGTTCGCGCACGAGACGCTCTACAAAGCCTCTGCCGACGTTCTTTACACCTGCCAGACCGAAGCGCAGGCCGTTTTCGACAACGGTAAAGTCGGCGTCCGATTCATTTATATTGGGCGGCAGCAGCGGTATGCCGATCTCCTTGCAGTGGGTTATATACTCGGCCACCTTGCTGCCCTGCCCCAAGACCGATGTCAGAAGCGCCGCCATATATTCTTTGGGATAATGATATTTCATATAGGCCGTCTGATAGGACAAAACGGCATATGCAAGCGCATGGGCCTTATTGAAGGCATAGTTGGCGAAGTCGATCATCTCGTCGAAGATCTCGTTGGCCGTCTGCTCCGGCACACCGTTGGCGACACAGCCCTTTATGCCCTCGTCGGGATTGCCGTGAACAAAGGTCTCTCGCTCGCTGAGCAGGACATCCATCTTCTTTTTGGCCATGGCGCGGCGCACCACATCGGCCCTGCCAAGAGAATACCCGGCCAGCAGGCGGAATATTTCCATGACCTGCTCCTGGTAAACAGTACACCCGTATGTTACCGAAAGTATGTTTTTCAAAAGCGGATGCTTATATTTGACCTGATCGGGGTGGCTGCGGCGGTAGACGTAAAGTGGTATAGATGCCATCGGCCCCGGGCGGAACAGCGCGATAAGGGCCGTTATATCCTCTATCGACTGGGGCTTCATGCTGACGGCAAGGTTGGTCATGCCGCTGCTTTCCAACTGGAATACGCCGATGGTATCGCCGCGTGAGATCATATCATATACGGCCTTATCCTCGTAATCTATATGCTGAAGATCTATCTTCGCCCCGGTTCGCTCGGCCAGTTTTACGGCATCGTCAAGGATGGTCAGATTTCGCAGACTCAAAAAGTCCATCTTAAGAAGTCCGAGCTCTTCGAGCGCCGTCATTGTATACTGGGTCACGACACTCATGTCGTTTTTGGCCAGCGGGACATACTCGTATACAGGAGAAGCCGCTATTATAACGCCGGCCGCATGGGTGGAAGCATTTCGCGGCATGCCCTCGAGCTGCATAGCCATATCTATCAGACGCCGAACACGCGGGTCGTTGTCATAATAGCCCTTGAGCTCGGATGAGACCTCAAGGGCCTTTTTAAGGGTCATTTTAAGCTCCTGCGGAATGAGCTTGGCGATGACGTCGACCTCGGCATATCCCATCCCGAGGACACGTCCGACATCCCTTACGGCGGCGCGGGCCGCCATCGTGCCGAAGGTGATTATCTGTGCCACGCAGTCGGCACCGTATTTTCTTACAACGTAATCTATGACCTCCTGCCTTCGCATATAGCAGAAGTCGATATCTATATCAGGCATCGTCACCCTTTCGGGATTGAGGAAGCGTTCGAAATAGAGGGAATATTCCATGGGGTCGACGTCGGTTATATAGAGACAATAGGCCACCATGCTTCCGGCAGCCGAACCGCGTCCCGGCCCGACAGGTATACCGTTATTCCTCGCGTATCCGATAAAATCGCCGACGATAAGGAAATAATCGACAAAGCCCATCTGCTTTATCATATTCATCTCGAACTCAAGGCGCTGGGCATAGCCCTCTGGATCGTCGGGGTATCTCTTTTTGTACCCCGAAAGGCACTTTTCCCTGAAGAGACCGTCGGCGGTCTGCCCCTCTTCCAGCGGAAAATGCGGCAGGAAGTGACGCCCGAACTCAAAATCGAAATTACACCGCTCGGCTATTTCGACGGTATTGGCCAGCGCATCCGGAGCATACGGAAAAAGCTCGGACATCTCGTCGCCGCTTTTTATATAAAACTCTGTCCCCGTAAAACGCATCCTGTCGCTATCTTCCTGCTTTTTGCCTGTCTGGATGCACAGAAGGACATCGTGCATATCGGCGTCCTTGCGCTCGATATAATGTGCGTCATTGGTGGCGACCAGAGGGATGCCGGTCTCGGCCGACATTTTTACCAGGAGACGGTTGACCTCTTTCTGCTCGGGAATGCCATGATCCTGAAGCTCAAGATAATAATTTCCCTGACCGTAAAGCTCGTTATACCTCAAAGCAACGGCCTTGGCCTCGTCATACTGGCCGTTCATAAGAAGGCGCTGCACCTGGCCGGCAAGGCAGGCCGAAAGGCAGATCAGGCCCTCAGAGTGAGCTTTAAGAAGCTCCCAATCGACCCTCGGGTGCTTATAGAAGCCCTCTGTAAAGGCAAAGGAATCAAGATATATGAGATTTTTATAGCCGACGGCGTCTTTACACAAAAGAATAAGATGATAGCTCTCGTTTTCCGGGCCGTAATCGCTGTCAAAGCGGCTGCCCGAGGCGACATAGACCTCGCAGCCAATTATCGGCTTGACCCCGGCCTTTTTTGCCGCCTTATAGAAGTCTATCGCACCATACATGACCCCGTGATCGGTTATGGCGACAGAACTCTGCCCCAGCTCCTTCACGCGCTCCATTAGCCTGTCTATACGGCATGCGCCGTCAAGCAGACTGTATTCGGTATGTACATGCAGATGGACAAAATCTGTCATTGCTCAAGCTCCTCGGATATTTTGATAAGCCGCCGCAGCCGGTTATTTACGCTGGGCTTGGATATCGGCGGATCGAACATGACGGCCAGCTCGCTTAAAGAGGCCATAGAATGTTCGCGGCGCAGCCGCGCCGTTTCCTTGAGATCGGCCGAAAGGGTGTCGAGCTTCCCCGCACGCTCGATACGCTCTATCGCGTCGATCTGGCGCGCGGCGGCATCGACCACCTTGCCAAGATTGGCTGTCTCGCAGTTGACACTGCGGTTTATTTTGTTGACAAGGGATTTTTCGACCTTTTTGAGCATAAGATCCATCGCCCCGCCGCTTGCGCCGATGGAGGTCAGAAAGGTCTCTATAAGCTCGCTGTTTTTATAATAGAGCACATAATTACCACGGCGGACGACCATGCCGGGTTCGAGCTGCATCTCGCCCAAAAGGGTCGCCACCTGCTTTGATACGTTGTAATGGGAGGTCACCAATTCAAGATGATAACCCTTTTTCCCCGCTGTCGCGTACCCTCCCATCAGGAAACAGCCG
>CAKUAK010000037.1 GCA_934636325.1 uncultured Eubacteriales bacterium | reverse complement strand
CGGGCCGTCGTATCAGCTATTCCCAAAAAACATAAGGATCGGGCGGCGCATGATGCGCCGCCCGAAAAAAGAAGAAAGAAAGGAGTTATCCTATTGTGTTTGTGTGGCTCTCGAGCTCCGGATAAATAAGATCATCGAGGCTGACATGCCCCGCCGGGCCGTTTACCGGGCGTCCGGTATCCTTATCACGCCATGATATGCGGCCTATGCCCTTTTCCACGTCGGAACCGGCGCTGTCAAAATCGACATACATTTCGGCAAAGCCGCCGACCTCTTCGGCTGTCAGCTCCCTGCCGTCCGACAGAAAGCGTATCTCATCGCCTGTCACCGGATCGGTCAGGCCGCTTACATACTCAAACGGCCCGGTATATTTGTGCATGGTCGTCTCGTCATAGGGCAGCGTATCGCCGCGGCGTATCCACACCGCCGGGCAGTTCCCGCCCATATCGAGCTCGACCTGAAGCCAATCGTCGGCCTCGCCCGCGTCGGATGCCGCCATACAGGCCGCCCTGACCCGAACAAGCCGCCCCTTCGTCAGGGTCATTGATGACCCGAAGGCCGAGGCCATATGTTCTCCGTCAAGTATCGTATATGGGGTGAGGTATATCTGGCCGTCGATCAACCGCCAACCAAGGTCCCCATCCTGTACCGTGATCTCATCGGGCACCGAGACCGCCCCGGCCACCCGCGATGTCACAAGATCGAGCTGCTCTTCGGCGGCTTTCCTCAGTTCCTCTTCATGCTCTAAGCTCTTCCCGAGCGAAGCCGCCTCTTCCTTATACTTCTGCACGGAAGCGTCGCTGTTGATCCCATTGGACAGCACAGCGACCGCCAGTATAAAGGCCAATACCGCTGTCAGGATATACGGTGCTGTTTTTTTCATAACGCTCCGCTCCTCTCAGGTCTATTCTGTTAATACTCCAGGCGGAAGGGCTGTACCCCATCGGACGTGTATATCTCAAAATCAACGAGATGCATATTCTTGGGCGCCTTTATCTCATACACGCCGACAGGCTCGACCTTTACAGGGTCCACGGCATAAAACCATGTCCGCTCGGCCCCCGGCGCGCATCCGTAAATGATCCCATCCTGCATATACACCGACGGGCCCATGCCGAACGGCATAAGACGGCCGAGCTCTTTTATTTTATCTATGCTGGACGAAAGGCTGATCTCGGTCAGCTTTTCGCCGCCCCAGCTCATATCGTATTCGTAAAGCCTGATCGTACCCATTATCGAAAGATCGACAAGGTAATACCCGCCGTCACGAAGCAGTATACGCTGCGGCGCACGGTTATGCTCAAAGGTCAAAAAGTCTCCGCTGGCTGTATCATAGCTGCCTACGCTTGTCTTGCTGTTTTGGGTATACAGAAAAACAAGGCTCTTGTTTCTTGGGTCGAAAACGACCGATTTGCTTATCATGTCGTTGGCTGTAAGCCCCAATTCATCCAGCGGAACGGTATATTCCGCCGCTTCTCCGTCGTCCAGCATTATCTCTGTTACAACAAAATCGCCGGTATCATCGGAAAAATGATGGACATAGATCGCGCTGCCCGAAAGATAAAGATCCATTATACAGTCACGTTCCCCGGTCTTGTCGGCCGAGTATTCGGTCAGCTTATCTCCTTCTCTGCGGAGTATCCGCCACTCAAGGCCTCCCTGCTGCCACTTATCAAAGGCAAAGAACTCGCCCGCCGCCGTGTTTTCATAAAACATGAGCTGTCCGTATTCCGGCGTCACAACGGCCGACGGCGCGCCCGGAAGGGTTTTAAGCCTGTCAAGCGGGAAAAAGCCTCTCTGGTCTGTATCGAGGTCGGCCTTTACCTTTTTCAGCCTGCCGCCGTTAAAATCGATGCAGGCATATTTGTATTTGACCGTCGCACCTGTGTCAAAGAAAAACCGTGCCGAGCAAATATCGCGTTCCCCCGGGTCGGTTATCACGTCAAAATGAAACGACGCCTTATAAAGATAAAAGC
>CAKUAK010000036.1 GCA_934636325.1 uncultured Eubacteriales bacterium | reverse complement strand
CTTTAGGCCTCTTTTCTAAGCAGTATGGCGGCCTTCAGGATCTGCTTGACAGTAAAGCCGACCTGACACTTGAGGCCCAATTCTTCGGAAAACACGCGGGTCAGGCTGTCTATCCCCTCGGAGGTCGAATCGGCCAGCCTGAATCGCGTGACCTGAGTCTTAGTCTCCCTGACAGCGTCGAGGTATTCCGGCTCTATCGTGACCTTTGTGTCGATGACATGATCCCAATCCTCGAGATCGGCCACCTCTTTATAGGCGGTATTGAGGATATATCCGACCGTCATGGTGACCTGGTCGTCCTGCTCGAACTTTTCTGCGCGATAGATGGCTTTCAGCTTTTCCATCATACCCCTTGTCTCGACGCTCGTGCGTATCTGCCGCATTATCATAATTATTGCTCCTTTCATTTTCAAAAAGCTGTTCTATAAGCTGAACATATTATATACCTGTGATCCAGCTTTGTCAACCTCTTTTTAAGAATGTTTTTAATCATGATTCAGAGCAGCTTTATATAAGCAAAAAGAATAACCGTCAGATCTCTTTCAAGATTTGGCAGCTATTCTTGATAACCAAGTTTATTGTTCATGTATGACGTCTTGATTACCGAACCGGCTGACGGTATAATCAGGACATTAAGCAATAGAATGGGACGTGATATCATGGATAAGATCTGGGATAAATTATATCGGGAAGCCAAAGGTGTTTTGAATCCACGCAAGGTCTCCGATTGGATCGAGGCCGGCGGTGTTGCCGCCGCCATAGAAGCCGTTTCGGGCAAAATATACACCGGGGTATGTGTCGACACAGCATGCACCCTTGGCATCTGCGCCGAACGCAATGCCATATTCAATATGCTGACATGCGGCGAAAACACCATCAGGCGCGTTATCGCAATAAACCGCGTCGGAGAGGCTATCCCTCCCTGCGGCGCATGCCGCGAGCTCATGACACAGCTCATGCCGGGAAACTATGGAAAGATCGAGATCATGCTCGACTATAACGGCGGAAGGGTCGTCACCCTGGGCGAGCTTACGCCGGAATGGTGGATATAGCGCTTGAAAACACAGCAAAAGCCCGGGGCGTATCTTCGCCCCGGGCTTTCTGCCATATCATCGAAGGATCTTTATGTATATTGAGGAAGTGTTTAGCAATCCTTGAAGGCGGCGGCCAGACGGTCGCACATCTCAACTACCTGAGACATCGGCGAGGTCAGGCAGATACGCCTGTACTGGCCGGCGCGTGTCTCGTCAAAGAACTTGCCGTCCTGGAGGACAAGATGCGTAGCGTTGATCTTCTTTGCCAGCTCTTCGTCGCTCAGGCCATAGCCGGAGAAATCGAGCCACAGGACATATGTGCCCTCGGGCTTTACGACCTCGACCTTGGGCAGATCCTTGGCAAAACGGTCCATTGTATAGTCGATCAGCTTATCAAGATACTCGTTGAGCTCGTCGACCCACTCGTCGCACTTTGTATAGGCGGCGATGACGGCGCTGACGCCAAAGGGGTTGGACATAGGGAAGCCCTTCTTGAATCTTGCCATCAGATAGGGATCTTCGATGATGAGGTTGGACATGCCGAGGCCGGCAACATTGAAGGTCTTGTTGACGGCTGTGGCGCTGATGACACCCTGAGGTCCGAGGACCTTCATGACAGGCAGGACCTTCTGGCCCTTACGGGCGATGTCGATATGTACCTCGTCGGAAACGATGATGACGCCGTTCCTGCGGCAGATCTCGCCGATCTTAAGGATCTCTTCTTCGGTGAATACGCGGCCGGTGGGGTTGTGGGGCTGGATCAGGATGATCATGTTGTTCTTGGGGTTGGCGCAGGCCTTCTCCAGTGCATCATAATCAACTGTGTAATAACCGTGATCGTTATGGAGCTGCACGCCGACCTGAACGCGGCCCTTGGGCTTGATATCGGAGTGATAGTTATAGGAAGGCAGAAGAACTATGACGCCTTCGCCGGGCTGTGTGAAGCAATCGATGCAGCGGGCGATTAGGTTATGTGTGCCGTCTGTCGTCGAGATGATGCTCTTGGGGCTGAAGTCCCAATCAAAACGATCGTGGAACCATCTGCAAACGGCGGCATAGTAAGCATCGGGGATTATGGAATAGCCGAAGATGCCGTGCTCGGCCGTCTTTTTCATGGCCTCGACCAGCTCGGGAGCGCACTTGAAGTCCATATCAGCCGTCTGGAAGCAGAGGCGGTCATCAGGCAGAGAGTCAAGACCGACCATCTTCCTCATCATCTCGGCCATAACGCCCTCGTCCATCCACTTTGCGCTGTAGCTGTAAGGGGCATGAGCGCGATCGATGATAGAATCAAAATCGTACTTCATAAAAAATCGTTCCTTTCGATTTTATTTTATAACTATTTTACCACATATGCCGCCTTTTGGCGACAACTTTTAAAAGAGCTATTTCATGCTCTCCTTTATGGCACGGAGGACGTTCTTATGGAAGATCTTCTCGATCTCGTCCATGTTGAAGCCTTCGGCCTTGAGGCTGTCGGCAAGGAGCTGTACCTTCGAGCAATCGCCGATCTCGAGGTTGCCCACGATGCCGTCGAAGTCGCTGCCCAGGCCGACGCAGTCGACGCCGCCGATGTCGGCGATATGTCGGGCGTGTTTAGCCATAAGGGCGGCTGTGCTGTCCTTGCATTCGACATCGGCATTGAGGAACTCAGGTCCGAAATTGATGCCCGTGGCGCCGCCGGCCTTGCCGAGAACGCGGATCTGGTCGTCGGTCAGGCTGCGCTGATGGGGCGAAAGGGTGATGCTGTTGGAATGTGTTGCGACAAAGGGTTTCTTGCAGATATCGGCAACATCATAGAATCCGCCCTCGGAGAGGTGGGAAACATCGACCAGCATGCCGAGCTCCTGCATATACGCAACGACTTCCTTGCCGAAGGGTGTCAGACCCTCCTTCATGATGGCGGGATCCTTGGAGTTAGGCGCGCCGAAGCAGTTATGCATGTTCCATGTCATAGAACCTCTTGACATTCTCGAGCTTGCCGTCGACAGCCCTGCCGTCCTCCATTGTAAGGACGGCCGAGATAAGGCCCTGAGAAAGATTGCGCTCGATATCGTCGGCGTTATACGCCATCTTGATGATATCCTTGTGCTTGGCGACGTTGTCAAGGAGGTATTTTCTCAGCGTGGCGATATACTCTTCATCAGGCATGTCCTCTGCGCCGAACATCTTATATGCCTCGTGGGGAGGAAGGAAAACGGCAAAGAGCTGGGCCAGCTGGTCGCCTTCCTTCATACGCTTGAAGTCGACCGAAGTGACCTTGGAATCATACAGATCGGCGTTCTCTTTATCGTGGAAGAGAAGCATCATAAGAGAATCGCAGTGCATATCAATAAACTTCATGATCTTAATTCCTTTCCTGTTATTTTAAATGGGCTGTGCCGCGCGGATGGTGGACCGCGCAGCACAGCCGAGGTATGAGAAGCTGTTTACTGTTCCTTCTTGCAGTCGTTCTTGTAGATGCCGTAAGCCAGCAGGATGCAGGCGCCGACCGAAAGGGCAATGCCCCATGTGGAAAGAGCGGAGATCTTTGTCGAAATGAGCTTTACGACGATAGCTGTGATAAAGTAGGGGGGCGTTGGTCTTAATGTTCTTTACAAGGCCGCCTTCGCCGGTGAAGCGCATGGCTGTCATCGAGCCGAACAGGCCGGTCATAACGAATGCGAAGGAGGCGATGACGACCTGAGGCAGGATGCCGAGGACCCACTCGCCGCCGAGGACGAAGATGAGCAGCAGGCCAAGGTTGACGACGACCGAGGAAACGATGCCGACGATGGTGACGATCTGGCCGCGCATCGTGTTGATGTCGGCCTTCAGGACCGACTGGAGGTTAAGGGCGACAGGAAAACGCATGGCACCGACGTTGCCCGAAAGATAACCAATGTATGTGCCGGCGCTGCCGAGGACGGGCCAGTAGGCCAGAGGCTCGGTCAGCCACATGCCGAAGCCGATCGAGGCAACGGCGACAATAACATTGACATAGGACGAAACCGGAGCGGCATCCTTGCCCGCACGATAGACAGCGTCGGGCCGGTCGAACGGCTGACCTCCGATGAAAAATCGCAGATCATCGGCCGCCTTAACGACGAGGGTCTGTTTCTTCTGAAGGGCTCTGTCGCAAAAACGGCCGCCGCCCTCGGCATATCAGAGCCGACCGTCTATCGCTATCTGAGCCAATACAAAAAAGACTGAGCATATATGATCCCAAGGCCGCCCGATGCACAAGGATCGGGCAGTTTTATTTTTGATGACCGCCCCATATATTGACAAAGGGCCGCGCAGAGGGGTATTATACATGTACCCCTAAAGGTACGGAGGTAAATACCTATGAGACAATGCATGGATTCCGACAACCTGCACCGACGCCTGAAAAAAATAATCGGTCAGGTTCAGGCCATAGACAGGATGATAGACGAGGATATCCCCTGCGAGGACATACTTGCGCAGATAAACGCGGCAAAGTCGGCCCTCAACGGCTGCGGAAAGATAGTCCTCGAAGGCCACATACGCCACTGTGTCCGCGACGGCCTTGAGCACGGCGACCCCGACAAGACCATAGACAGCTTCACGAAGGCTGTCGAGCGCTTTGCCAATATGCAGTAGATCAAGATCTAAAGCCTGACTTCGGTCAGGCCTTTTATATTTTCCGTATGTAAGTATTTTGAACTCCCCCCAGTTGACTTTATATACCCATATGGGTATAATCAACCTATACCCCTATAGGTATAGGAAGGATCTGACAGTATTATGACCCGCATTACCGACAAGCTCGAAGAGCTTATGGAGCTGGGCGGAACAAAAAAGGATATTGCCTTTCTCGTTATATCCGGCCTCGCCCTTATCGTAAGCATATTCGATCTCATCCCTCTGCCCTTTGACGCCGCCTGGATCGCCATCATACTCTGCGGCATACCGATCGTTGCCGAGGCCTTCATCGGCCTTGTCACAGCCTTCGATATCAAGGCCGACGTACTTGTCTCGCTGGCCCTTATAGCCTCGGTGTGCATCGTCGAGGACTTTGCCGCCGGAGAAGTCGCCTTTATCATGCAGCTCGGCGCTCTGCTTGAGGACCTCTCGGTCGCCAAGGCCCGTGCGGGCATAGAGAAGCTGGTCCATCTTACGCCGCAGACGGCCCGCGTCATCGGCGGCGGTTCCGAGCGCATCGTCCCGGCCGAAGAGGTCCTTGTCGGCGATATCCTGCGTGTCCTTCCCGGCGAGACCATCCCGGTCGACGGCGTTATAATCTCCGGTAAAACATCGGTAAACCAGGCCGTCATGACCGGCGAATCGCTGCCTGTCGATAAGGCCGAAGGAGACGAGGTCTCATCGGGCACGGTCAACCAGTTCGGCGTGTTTGAAATGAGGGCGTCAAAGGTCGGCGAGGACAGCTCTATCCAGCGAATGATACGCCTTGTCCAGTCGACCGACGCCGGAAAGGCCAAGATCGTCGGACTTGCCGATCACTGGGCCACATGGATCGTCGTTATCGCCCTTACGGCCGCCGCGCTGACATGGTTCGTCACCGGACAGATCATCCGAGCCGTCACCATCCTTGTCGTTTTCTGCCCCTGCGCCCTTGTTCTGGCCACCCCGACGGCCATTATGGCGGCCATCGGAAGCGACATCGCCGTCGACGCCGCAGATATCGCCCTTGTCGACGACGAGGTCTGCGAGCTTCCCCATCTTATCGCCCTGTCAAAGCGCATGATGACGACCATAAAGCTCAACATGACATTCTCGATAACCCTCAATTTTATCGCCATTGCCCTGGCAATAACCGGCAAGCTCGATCCTGTCATAGGCGCACTCGTGCATAACACCGGTTCTGTTCTCGTAATAACCAATTCGGCATTTCTGCTCAAATGGAGGAAAAAATAATGGCTGTAAAGATCATCGGCGCCGTTATCGGCGCGCTCATATCCGCATCGGGACTCTTTTATTTCATCAAGGAAAAAAACGACGCCGAATCGAGAAAGATATACGGCGTAATGAGCATCATCGGCGCGCTGCTCTGCGCGGTGACCATTTACCTGATCCTCAG